>CAIWTC010000520.1 GCA_903915485.1 uncultured Ignavibacteriales bacterium
TTAAGTCCTCGGGGGATTTATTCAGGGACTTATATCCTAAATAAAAATCTCTAAGCGGCATCATGGTATTGCTCGCGTCTGTTTTTTCAATGCGGATGGTTGTATCAAGCGCAAGAAGTATATTTACAAAGTCGGCTATGGGTGATGCGTTTACAATGTTGCCTGCAACGGTTGCACGGTTACGGATAGGTGTTGACCCAAACAGAGTAAGGAACCCACTGATTTTCGGGAACACTGATTTAATAATTTCTGATTCGGAAATTGCACTTAGAGTCGACCCCGATGGAATGGAAATATTTCCGTCAATTATACTGATAGGCTCAATACGGTTTTTGTTGACAAGATTAATATTCTTCTCTCCGATTGTGTCCCACTGCTGAACGAATAAATCTGTTCCGCCGCCAACATTTGTTTTGATTGCCGCGCTGTTGTCTTCTGAAGTTTCTAATTCCAAACTCTCAAGTCGTGACATGATTGAGGAAAAATATTCGGGAATGATATCAGCGGCCACAAGGTTTTCAAAATGTGAATTGTTTGAAGTGGTCGCTTTATAATAGGCTTGTATAGATTCTTCGAGGGCTCTTTTTATTCCGGTGTAACCTGTGCATCTGCAGATGTTACCGTCAAGAAATTGAATTGCGCTGTCGAGGTCAGGTTTTTTGCTATTAACGAAGTAGCCTGTCATTGACATAACAAATCCGGGAGTGCAGAAACCGCATTGAGTTCCGCCGCCGTCAACCATGGTACCTTGAATTAAATTCAACCCGCTTTTTTTAAGTCCTTCAACTGTAACAACATGCTTCCCATTAATATCGCCGATTGGATACAAACATGAATTGATTGTGCGGTACTTAACAGAGCCGTTTGAAATTTCACCAAGCAGAATTGTGCAGGCTCCGCAGTCTCCTTCGCGACAGCCTTCTTTAGTGCCTGTGAGACTAAGATTATTCCGCAGAACATCCAGAAGTGTAAGGGATGGGTTTACTTGTATTTTGATACAAGTATCATTGCATATAAAATTTAAGGTCGACATAAAAAAACAAAATTCCTTTTTCTAAAATTACCTGCTTTCTTGCGAAATATCAAGAAATAAGGATTAGAATATAGGTATTTTATTATAGATAGATAAAAGATTTCTTCTACGGTTTAAGAATTTGTACAATGTCCGGGTCGGAAATATGCGTAATTATCGACCTGTTGAGGAGGTCAACTGAAACTGCAAGAGATTTTCCGTCAGAGTCTTCCACGACGACAGCAGTTACGCCCTGAAATGGTCCCTGTTTAATAAGTACTTTCGTTCCTCTTACTATACCGTTGTAAACGGAATAACTGTGTTCTTCTCTGACAAAAGACATAAGGTTGTGCATCTGATGTTCGGGGATGATTGCAGGTTTCCCGCGCTCGCACACACAGCGGACAACAGACGGTGTTTCTAATGCAATAAGCCTTTCTTTTTCAGTGCCGTATATAAATATATAGCCTGTCAACAGGGGGGATTTGACTTTCCTTTTCCTGTCACTCCATTGCCTGACTTCAGTTATATATGGTAAATATTGTTGAATATCCAAGCTTGCAATTTGCATTTCAGCTTTGAATTCGTGCCGTGGTTTAACATAGAGTGCAAACCAGTTTTTCTCATTATTTGTAGTCATAGCAGTCAAGGGTTAGTGCAAAGTCATTTGTAAATTTTTTAAGAATTCAGAATAATCGAAAGGCTTCTTTAGAATTTTCTGTACGCCATGTTTTATATATGCGGATTCAATTTCAGGGGATATTGAATCGCAAATTACTATGAATGGAATTTTTAAGTTGCTTTCATTTCTTCGTGTTGCTTCTATAAACTGCAGTCCGGTCATAAGCGGAAGATGATGATTAAGTATTATCAGATTCGGGGTTTGAGTGGCGACAATTCCCATTGCTTCATACCCGTTTTCAGCGGTCTGAATTACAAACTCAGAGAAGTTTTCACGAATTAATTCGATGTAACTGTTTCTGTCTTCCTTGATGTTATCAATGAGCAACAGTGTATTGGATGGGAGCGGCAGTGTTAAATGGAATTCCGCACCTTTTGCAAGTTCAGAATAAAACCAGATTTCGCCGCCATGCTTTACTATAATTTCCTTTACAAGAGCAAGTCCGAATCCGCTGCCTTTTTCGCCGCGTGTTCCTTCTTTGGACATTGATTTTTCAACAGAAAATATTTTTGATTGGTCTTCAGGAGAAATTCCAACACCATAGTCTCTTACAATTATTTCAGCTTGTGATTGGTTGAAAATTCCACCTTGAATTTCGATGGTATGGTTGTCGGGAGAGAACTTAATACTGTTGCTCAGCAAATTTAGTATGACTTGTGTTAAAAGTCTTTCATCTGCTTGAATATAAAGTGAGTCGCTGACATCAACATGAATAGTTAAGTTTTTTCTAATTGCATTTCCCGTAAGAATAGAGACACAGTTATAAATAACCGCTTGGGCTTTAAGGCGCTGAGATTCTATTTTTAAATTTCCTGTGCGCAGGCGCGACCAGTCCAGTAAATAACTGATGAACTGAAGTTGATTCTGTGATGCGTCAAAGATATAAGTAAGGTACTCATTCTTTTCTTTTAGAGGAAGATTGGGCTCATTCAAGAGGATTTCTGAAAAACCCAAAATGCTGGTGAACGGAGCGCGTAAATCGTGGGATAAAATATTAATGAATCTGTCTTTTGACTGGTTAACATCTAAAAGCTTTGCTTCTGACTCAAGCAGTTTAACTTCATATTCTTTAATGCTGGTAATATCAATAACAATACCGGCAAATACATAATTTCTTGAGTTAGCATCCCGCATCATTGTGAAAACTTCTTTAACCCACTTAAGGCTGCCGTCTTTTTTAATTATTCGGTAAATTGCTTCTGAAGATTTTTTACCGGGTTCAAAAGAAAAGTCTGAGATGATTCGGCCGAGTGCAGCGGAGTCTTCGAATGAAACCAATGAAAGATATTTTCCCGGCAGTGCGTTAATTTCTTCTGCGGAATAACCGGTTAAAGTTAATACGCCGGCGGAGTAGTCGGTTAGCTCATCCTTTTTGATTGTAGTGCCCTCCCAAACGAAAGAGGCAATATTATGAGCGTTGTTTAAGAATGAAAATTTATTGCTTTTCTCTTTTTCCTGGAATGCAGGAAGGTGGGACAAATGGACAAATAATTCGTTAGTTCCGATTGTTTTGGGTTGTATAATTTCAATAGCCCAATAAGACTCATTAAGTTTGTTGATGCCGCGCCATCTTTGGTGAGATGAAACTTCGCGTTTAATTTCCACCAAGAATTCGTCAAGTTTGAGTTCTGTAATTAAGTCAGTCCCGCTGTTGAAGCGCTGAGAGAGGTATTCAAATCCTACTTCACATTTCAGCACCTTTTGGCACTTGAATGCTTCGTTGGAAAGAATTGCTACATCCCCATAGAGGATATTTGCTTCATACGATTTTGATTTTTTATCTTTTGCTGTCGCCATTCTAAGATTTTCTAAACTTCCGTTTCAAATAAGGATGGAAATATACTAAATCTTTCAGAAAATTACAGGGAAGAAATGATTTGAGTGTAAATATTTGAATTATCTTACGCTATAACTGATTAATTCAAAAAATCTAAATTACAGAATTGAAAAGTGCCTAATCTTCTGTTCTGTTTACTAATAAATATCGTCCATTAATGTAACGGAGAATATTGACTGAAGTATTAATTCTTTCTGAGTTGAAGCCATATAGGCCGTGGAGTGAGTTATACGGTTCTGATTTTAGCTGAGAAATAAAACTGTGTTCTGTTGTCGACTGTTGAAGCCCGTCGAATAAAAATTTAGCCGCGCTATAACCATAACTCACAAATTTATTTATGTCATACCCGCATGCTGAGTTGAAGTTATAGTTAAGTGTTGCAACGGATGTATCGGAAAAATCAATGAAATAATCAGAGATGATTGTGAGTTGTGAAGTTATGTTTGGGGAGGAGTCAAGTCCGGGTGCTTCAATCCATTCCTGGTTTGCATACACAGGAAGCTGAATTTTCGAAAGTGTAAGTGCTGAAAGGATTGGTTCTACAAATCTCTTCTCGGATACCGGTATGAAAATAGCATCACAATCAGACGCGGCTGTTTTTAGTGGCGACATGATTGAGGAGTAGTCTCTTTTGCTTTTGTCATATACAATCTCGTTAATTTGACCGCCGAGTTTTACAAATTCTTTGATGAACCCTGAAGCATATTGAACTGAGTTTGTATCAGTTGAGTAGACTACTGCAGCCTTGCGCTTATTTTCGGAATCATAAACATACTTTGCCAGAGATTTTCCCCGCAGATTAAATGGAGAGTTTAACTGGATGAAGTTGTTTGATACTCCTGCTAAATTATTGTCTGTTGCGGTTGGGGAAACTATAGCTATTTTGTTGTTTGTAAATTTGCTGAGAAATAATTTACAATCGTTGCTATACAAAGGGCCAATTACACCGGCTAAGTTTTTATTTCCATTTAGCTGCTTGACCGTTTCTATTAATTTATTAGTATCCCCATTTGTATGATATACCAAAAGTCCGTATTTGTTTTCGGAAAGTGTGTTGTAATTATGCAGACCAAATTTAATACCGTCGAGTATTTGATTGACAGGGTTTGATTCTCTGTCGGTAGAATCGTTAGGGAGAATAACTGCTATCACTCCACTTTTTTGAAAGTTTGAGATTAAGTCATCTGCCTTTTCGAAGTAGGCTACGGCAAATTTATGGAAGGGGCTATTAGGGAATTTAGTTATGATGCTTAAAAAAATTTCTTTAGCTGCAGAAGTTTCGTTAAGTTTTAATTTTGCGGCTCCCGTAAAAAGCAGAACGATATCCCAATAGGTTTTGTCTTTATAAGTTTGTGTGAGTGATTCTATTTCATCACGGCTAAGTGCAGCAAGAAATGAACCGCCGTCATCAATGAGTGAATTTCTGAGAGAATCATTTTGTGCAGATGCAGTAAAGCGAACTAACAAAGAAAATGATTCCAACTTTTTCTTTTGTTTCCAAAGTACTTCAATAAGCGAAACTTCGACTTCGTGAAAATATGCACCCTCTAGATTTTGTTTCTTTAACTCTTTTAGGAGCAGTTCAGCTTTAGGATATTGATACCTGTTTAGGGCAATTTTTGCGCGAAACAGTTGCGATGCTGTTCTGTATTTTGTCCAAGATTGATTTGCTATTAAGGTATCAAAGCATTTCTCGGATGCAGTAAAATTCTTTGCGGAATAAAGTGTTGTTCCTGTAGCGAAAATAGAATCCTGAACAGATGTTTGAGCGTGAATCAAACTCATGGAGCCGAAGAAAATAAAACCCAGTAGAAAATACAGAGGCAAATTATTTTTCAAAAGCCAAATATTCCGTATTTATTAAACGCAGACCTTCTTTTGCAAAACTGTGACTGGGGTCGAATGAAAGTGCCAAATCAAAATTCTTTTTTGCGGAATTAATGTCTTTTGCATAAAGAAATGCCATTCCATAATTGGCATAAAAATCAGCATTGATTTCGCCGCCTTTTTCTAAAAATTTCGTGTAATAGGAGATTGATTTTTTGGGGTCGCCACACCGGAAAGCAATTCTTCCGGCCCATTCAAACACTAGTGGGTCGGAGTTGTTCAACTTAATTGATTTTTTAATTGACTGAAGTGCTGTTGTATCCATGTTAATACAGTAATACGCTATTGCGAATAACAGGTGAAGTTCATAGTAGTCGCCCGCAACTTCCTCAGCTTTTTTCAAATGCTCAAGGGCCTCTTCATACTCATCAAGTTGAATGCAGGCTTTTGCAAGATACACAAATGAATCACTTAAGAAATCTCCTTCACCGTGAAGATTTATATAAAGAAGGAAGTGATGCTTGGCTATCTGGAAATCATTAATCATATAATAAGAATAGCCGACAAAGAATGCAATTATAGGTTCATCCTGTGGGGAAAATGCTGCAAGAAGTTCAATTGTCTTTTTCCATGCTTGCTGACGGAAGAAATAGTGACCTGCAAAAAGTCTGAGAGGTAAATTATCTAATGAACCTCTTAAACATTCCTCAAGAATTTCTATTCCCAGTTCCGGATGTTCCATTTTTTCATAAAGATTGGAGATAGCCGCGATAGCAAAATCTTCCTCGGGGAAATCATCAATAAGTTGTCGGTAGATTTGAAGAGCATGAAGCCACTTTCCTTCTTTTTCGAAGATGGTTGCTCTGTCAAAGCGATGAATGTATTCCGGGTTAATTGGTTTTTCTTTTAAGGGCAAGGTTTTTATTAATTATAAATGATGAGTTATAAGTTATGAAAGATTAAGTGATAATCTTCCATAACTTATAATTATAAAATTAGTGTCCGATTATTTTTGAGTAATCGTCGGCAGATAATAATCCTGATAATTCGTCTGTGTTAGCGATTTCAATTTTAATCATCCAACCGTTTGTGTAAGGTTCGTTGTTGACGGTTTCGGGTGATGCATTCAAACTGCTGTTAATCTCAATTACTTTCCCACTGCAGGGAGCAAACAAATCACTTACGGTTTTCACCGCTTCGATTGTTCCGAATTTTTCACCACCGGTAATAGAAGTCAAGTTAGCATCAATATCGATAAAAACAATATCGCCTAATTCTGAAGCAGCAAAATCAGTAATGCCTATTGTAGCAGTGCTGCCTTCAACCAATATCCATTCGTGTTCTTTTGTATATTTGTATTCTGACGGAATATTCATCTTGTCTCCAAAAAATTAGGTTCTAAAAATGTTTTTCAATAAATGAAGTATCGTAATCGCTCTTTATAAAGTGAGGATTGTCTAATACTTTTCTGTGAAAAGGAATTGTAGTCTTGATGTGCTCAATGTGGAATTCCTCTAATGCTCTTTTAGCACGGTTAATCGCGAACTCCCTGTTCTTTCCCCAAACGATTAACTTAGCAATAAGTGAATCATAGAATGGAGGAATAGAATAGGATTGATAAATATGTGAGTCAACTCTTACTCCGAAACCTCCGGGGAAATGAAGAGACTCAATTGGTCCCGGTGAAGGGCGGAAATTATTATCAGGATCCTCAGCATTAATGCGGAACTCGATTGCATGACCAATTGCTTCTTTTGGAGGAGTATCAACTTTTTCTCCCATTGCAACGAGGATTTGCTGACGAATTAAGTCAACATCATAAATCATTTCTGTAACAGGATGCTCAACCTGAATACGAGTATTCATTTCCATAAAATAGAAGTTGAGGTGTTTGTCTACTAAAAATTCGATTGTTCCGGCGCCCTCATAATGAATAGAGGATGCTCCTTTTTTTGCTGCCTCACCCATTTTCCTTCTGAGTTCTTCAGATATGATAGGGGAAGGTGCTTCTTCAATAAGTTTTTGATGTCTGCGTTGAACTGAGCAATCGCGCTCACCGTAAAAATGAATCTCGCCTGATGTTTCGCCCATAATCTGGACTTCAACATGCCGAGGGTTTTCGATAAATTTTTCGATGTAGACATCGCCGTTTGCAAAAGAACTTTCGGCTTCATTTTGAGCCATGTTAAATGCGTTTTCAAATTCACTTGCTTCGTGAACTACTCTCATTCCTTTGCCGCCGCCGCCTGCTACCGCTTTGATGATGACAGGAAATCCCATTTCTTTAGCAATAGCGAAGCCTTCGCTGATTGATGCCACAATACCATCACTGCCGGGGATGACAGGTACACCGCTTTTTTTCATGGTGTCTTTTGCCTGAGCTTTATCGCCCATCATTCGAATCATCTCTGCAGATGGTCCGATAAACTTTAATCCTGATTCAGCGCAAATTTCTGAGAAGTGAGCATTCTCTGCAAGGAAACCATATCCGGGATGAATTGCATCAGCACCGGTTATTGCCGCTGCGGAAATAATCGAAGGAATTTTTAAGTAACTTTCTTTGCTTTGGGCTGGACCGATACAAACGGCTTCATCAGCAAACTTCACATGAAGAGAGTTTCTGTCTGCTTCTGAGTAGACCGCTACAGTCTTTATGCCCATTTCTTTACAAGTTCTTATTACGCGGAGAGCAATTTCACCGCGATTCGCTATTAATATCTTTTTGAATGACATTTGCGGCCTTATTCTTGTATTCTGAATAAAGGCTGTCCGTATTCTACTGCACGGCCGTTATCAATCAGTATTTCCATAACTGTTCCAGTAACATCGGATTCAATTTCATTCATCAGCTTCATAGCTTCGATGATACAGAGTGTCTGCCCGATGGTAACTCTATCTCCAACTTTAACATATGCATCAGCATCCGGCTTTGGTGATTTATAATAAGTACCAACGATAGGGGACTTTACTTCATGATATTTTGAAGGTGCTGCTGCAACCGGCAAAGCCTCTGCTTTAGGTGCAGAAATTTGTGCTGCCGCAGGTGCAGGAGCTGCAACTGCATGTGTGTACTGCGGTGCGCTAAATACAGGTTGACTATTTTTGGTTACTTTAATGCGTAATTCATTTTGTTCAACTTCGATTTCAGAGATATTGCTGTCTTCGACGAGTTTAACTAATTTTTTAATGTAATTCAGGTCCATTTTACTACCTTTTCTAAACTGAGGAAATTAATCCTCTAAGATAATAAAAACATTAAATAAAACCTTACAGGAAATGAGTATGAGTTCCGGTTTTTGGACAACAGGACACTGTTGTTGCGGGCAATAATAAATACCCTCAATTATTAGCGACCCGGTTATTTTCTTTCTGGCTTTAACAATGAGTAAGTATTTCTTCAAATTGATAAACCCCAATACAGTTTAGGTTTTTCTATTCGCTATTAATTAGATATCTTTTAACAATAACATGTTAAATATTACAATAATCAATTTTGTTTACCTAATAAATAGATTTTATCGTTCGCTCTATGAAAAAGAAACCTGTATTTACTAAAAATAATACTTTGCTGGATACTCCCTTGTTTTCGGAATTTGAAGTTTCCGAGCTTAGGAAAATATCGGCTTTCAGTTCTCTGCAAAGAGTAAAGAAAAAAGCACAAATATTTTTTGAAGGTGATAATTACAGGGGATTTTATATTGTCTTTAAGGGCAAGGTGAAGGTCTATAAAATGTCTTCTTCCGGCAGAGAGTCTGTCCTGCATATTGTATCGCCGTTTGACGCTTTTGCAGATGTCCCGCTGTTTGAAGCCAGAAAAACTTATCCGGTCAGTGCCGAAGCGCTGGAGGATTCGGTGCTGTTTTTCATTCCTAAAGAACAATTTCTTGAGTTCATAAAAGTTCATCCTGAAATTAACTTTAAGATAATTACAGGGTTTGCAAGCAAGTTAAGGAACTTGACTAATAGAATAGAAGACCTTACCATGAATGAAATCAACATCCGACTCGCAAAATATCTTCTTGGTGAATTAAGTTTAACTTCATTGTCAGGTAATCCACCCCCATCATTTAAGTTAACTATATCAAAATCCACTCTTGCCGGATATCTCGGTACAATTACTGAAACACTTTCCCGGACATTTAACAAACTTCATAGCGATGGAATAATTAAAGTTGACGGAAAAGTAGTAACCGTGCTTGATGTTTCCAAACTTCGCGAATTAGCACAATAATTTTCGTTACTTGACTTAAGTCAGATTTTCTTGAGGCTCCTTGACCTAATTTTAGGCTGAAAAGTTTAATTTATTTAAAGGTTCATCATGAAAAAATATTGGATAGCATTTTCCTTAGTGATTCTCGTGTCATTTGCAGTACTTGGCTGGGTAGGGATACGAATCTATCAGCAGGCGCCGCCAATGCCATCGAAAATTGTTACGAATGACGGTACAGTTGTCCTCACAGGTGAGGAAATTGAAACAGGACAAAATGTTTGGCAGGCTCTTGGAGGAATGGAAATGGGCTCGTTATGGGGACATGGCAGTTATGTCGCTCCTGATTGGACTGCAGACTGGCTGCATAGGGAATCAATTTTTATTCTCGATTCCTGGTCAAAAGCAGAAACAGGAAAAGATTTCTCATCTCTCTCTTCAGAAAAGCAAGCCGCGCTTACCGCAAGACTTACTTCTTTAATGAAAACGAATACTTACAATGCTGAGACAGGAACTATTACTGTTGACTCAATCCGCGCAAAGGCTATAGATGCTAATGTGAAATACTACAGTGAGCTATTCAAAAACGGAAAAAATGAATATGCAATCCGCAAAAACGCTTTGACGGATACAGTTAAGTTAAAGAAACTTAGCGCGTTTTTCTTTTGGTCATCATGGGCCGCAAGCACAAACCGCGTTGATGATGATGTGACTTACACTGGCAACTGGCCTCATGAAGATTTGGTAAATAACCGTCCGACAGGAGAAGCGGTAGTGTGGACAGGAGTAAGTATCATTGTACTCTTGGCAGGAATTGGCGGGATGATTTGGTATCTCGGTTCAAAAGGAAAAGAATCTATCTCAGCAGACGCACCTGATAATGACCCTTTGCTAGGTTCAGTACTAACTCCTTCACAGAAAGCAGTTATTAAATATTTCTGGATTGTATCAGGACTCTTCCTCCTTCAGATAGTTTTAGGAATTATCTGTGCACATTATGGAGTAGAGGGAAATGGTTTTTATGGTATCCCTCTTGCAGATTATCTTCCGTACACTGTTGTGCGAACATGGCATACACAGCTTGGAATATTCTGGATTGCAACCGCATGGTTAGCGGCCGGACTTTATATTGGACCTGCAGTAAGCGGAATTGAACCTAAAGGTCAGCGCTTAGGTGTAAATGTTCTTTTCGGAGCATTACTCTTTGTTGTTCTCGGCTCAATGGCGGGTGAATGGTTAAGCGTAATGAATAAAATGTCAGACAGCAACTGGTTTATGTTTGGACATAGCGGATATGAATACATTGACCTTGGAAGATTCTTCCAGATTGCTCTGTTCATTGGTTTATTGTTATGGTTGACTTTGATGATTCGTGCAATTAAACCTGCATTGAAAAAGAATGATGAGTCAAAAGATATTCTTACTTTGTTTACGATTGCATCTATAGCGATTGCTTCTTTTTATGCGGCTGCTCTGATGTATGGCAAACATACAAACCTTGCTATTGCAGAATACTGGAGATGGTGGGTAGTTCATCTTTGGGTAGAAGGTTTCTTCGAAGTATTTGCAACTGTAGTAATTGCATTTCTCTTTGCAAGACTTAAACTTATCACGCTTAAAACAACTGCCCGTGCAACTGTAATGGCATCAACAATATTTCTATCAGGCGGAATTATCGGTACGCTGCATCACTTATACTTCTCCGGTACTCCGATGATAGTACTTGCGTTAGGCTCAGTGTTCAGCGCATTGGAAGTGGTTCCGTTGATTTTTGTTGGATACGAAGCATGGGATAACATCCGCCTCTCACGCACAAAACCATGGGTTCAAAAATATAAATGGCCTATATATTATTTTGTTGCAGTAGCTTTTTGGAATATGCTTGGTGCAGGACTATTCGGATTTATGATTAACCCTCCAATTGCTTTGTATTATATGCAGGGATTAAATACAACACCGCTTCATGGACACGCTGCTTTATTCGGAGTGTATGGAATGCTTGGAATTGGCTTGATGTTATTTACTTTGCGTTCAATCCGTCCCGATATCGAATGGGAAGAGAAACCGCTTAAGTATTCATTCTGGGCAATTAATTTCGGATTGTTCTCGATGGTAACATTCAGTCTTCTTCCCGTCGGTTTAATGCAGACCTGGGCATCGGTTAAATATGGTTACTGGTATGCAAGAAGCGCAGAGTTCTTACAGACTCCGCTTATGACTAACTTAAGATGGATGCGTGCTTTCGGCGACACAATTTTCGGAATCGGCGCAGTCATACTTGTATATTTTGTCTTCAAACTTTCAATTAAGTTTTTGAAGAAATAAAGATTAGTGTAAATTCATTGTGAAATTTACACTTAGAATTGCGGGAGTTGGATGGGATTCTATCCGCTTCAACTCCCGCATCTCTTATTCAATCCAATGTTGACTAGGAATATGAAGGTGAAAGAATTAAA
>CAIWTC010000521.1 GCA_903915485.1 uncultured Ignavibacteriales bacterium
AGGTGATATTGCAACTGCAATGACCCGTTGCGATGCCCAAAGAGGTTCAGTAGCTAATGTTGTTAAAGCAGGATTACTTAAATACGAAGAAATGGTTGCTGCAAAAGAATTAAACAAAGACCAAAAAGTCGTTGCAATCAAAGCTGAATTCGAAGAAGCTACTTCACTTGAATTACCTATGCTTGAGCAAAACTTAGTTATCCTTGCTACCATTTCATCAATCGCTACACTTATGGGATTGCTTGGAACAGTACTTGGTATGATCAAGTCCTTCTCAGCTATGGCTCAAGAAGGTGCACCTGATGCAGTTAAATTAGCAAGTGGTATCTCTGAAGCACTTATCAACACAGCGCTTGGTATCGGAACCTCAGCTGTAGCAATTATTGCATATAACTTCTTCACCACTCAAATTGACAAGATGACCTATAGCATCGACGAAGCCGGCGTTGCTATTACACAAAATTTTGCATCACGCTATAATTAAGCAAAACAGGTTAAACGATGCCAAAAGTAAAAATACCGCGTAAAAGTACGCTCATAGATATGACCGCAATGTGCGATGTTGCGTTCCTTCTGTTGACATTTTTTATGCTAACTACGAAATTCAAAACTGAGAATCCGATTCTTGTGGATTTGCCTAAATCTGTATCAGACACTTTGCTTCAAGCAACGAACAATGTACAGGTCGCAGTCACAAAAGAAGGCAGAGTCTTCTTTTCAGTGGATGGTCAAGTACGCCGCGAAGCTCTCGCCAACTTACTTTTCACTCGCAAATACATCAAATTGGAATATGCTGCAACTTATAATAGCAAAACCAGAGAAATTGAACTGACTTCAAATATCCCTGATAAACTTCAGGAAAAAGTAGTCCGTGAGTTTTCTTTAGAGCCTAACATTGATGTTTCGCTTGCAAATTTGCCTATTTGGCTGCAACTTACTCAGGAACAAAGAGCTGCGCTTAAAGATTCTATTGAAAAAAAGAACTGGACAGTTAATCTCAGATACCCTGACAATAAAGTTGTCAAACTGCAAACTGGTCTGGATACAACCGTTACAGTTTTGGACGGCGATAAAAAATCATCAGATTTAATATTGCTGACTTACTGGTCACGAATCCTTGATAGAAAAAAAGCTAATGAAACAGCAAAAGCGTCACCACTTACAGCCAATGTACCATTTAATAAATTGGTAGATTCCTTAAATTCGAAGATTGCTCTTCGCGGTGACCGTAATGTGCCCTACCCACTTATTAAAAATGTGATTGGCGCCTTACAAGATGCTGACGAATACAAATATTATTTTATCACCAACTTAAGAAAACTTAAAAAGTAGCGGAGAAATTAAATGGCTGAACTAGATACCTCGCAAAAAGGTGGTAAACATAAAGGTAAAGGCGGGAAACGCGCTAAAAAAATGTCAACGAGAGTCGATCTCACCCCTATGGTGGATTTGGGATTCTTGCTCGTTACATTTTTTATGTTAACTACTACCTTCAGCAAGCCTTCTACAATGGAAATTAAATGGCCGCCAAAAGACGACAAAACAGAAAAGAAGGAAAGCCCTGCTGTTAAGCAGTCAACCTCTTTCAATGTCATTTTGGACAGTAACTCAGTATATTATTATTCCGGTATGTTTTCAAAAGACTTAAAAGTTGAAGACATTAAAGAGGCAGAATATGCCGAGGGCATTAGAAATGTTCTCTTCACAGAAAAGAAGAGAAGAAATAACGATATTTTCGTATTCATTAAAGCACTCGATGCTGCTACTTACGGCAGAGTCGTTGATATGCTTGATGAAATAAACATTTGTGAGATTAACAAGGGAAATGTATTCCTTGTTGAGCCAACAGATGGCGAAAAAGCATTACTCAAGCAACGGAATAAGTAGGAAATAGATTATGGAAAAAAATAAACCTGTATTAACTCCCCTTACTTCTTCCGGTAAAGTTGATTTGACGGATATTGTATTTCAAGGAAAGAATCAAGAATACGGCGCCTATGTGCTCCGCAAACTTTATTCAAAATTCCTTACAATTGCAGTAATTGCCGCTTCTTTAACTTTTGTGATTTCAATAAGCTCCCCTATCATTATTGCTTATATCAGAGAAAAAACAAAAAAACAGGAAGAATTTTATAATGTAAAGGGTAACGAAGTTAGCCTTGAAAGTTATAAAGAGAAAAAAGAAGAGCAAAAAGTCGAGCCAGAACAACCGAAAGAGCAAATCATCAAAACGACTATTGCTTTCGTTGCTCCGGAAATCAAAGCTGATGAAGATGTAAAAGAAGTTTATCAAGCCCCAAAAGAAGCAGATGCTGAACTTGGAAAGACCACTCAAACTGCTGATAACACTGACATCAATCTTGACGCTTTGAATTTACCTGATAACGCGGACCAAGGCGGAAAAGAAGTTGTGGAAGAGAAACAGGAAATCTTCAAGTATGTTGAAGAAATGCCTAGCTTCCCTAACGGACAAGATGAGTTGATGAAATTCTTCGGACAGAATGTTAAATATCCTGAAATTGCCCGCCGTGCAGGTGTTGAAGGAAAAGTATTCGTTCAATTTGTAGTTGGTAAAGATGGCCGAGTGGGTCAGGTATCAATCGCAAAAGGAATAGGAGCAGGCTGCGATGAAGAAGCTATTCGCGTAGTTAAAATGATGCCAAACTGGACACCGGGTAAACAAAACGGTCGCCCTGTATTGGTTCAAGTTATAGTACCGATTATCTTCAAACTGCAATAAGCATTATGTGGAGCGTTTTACTACGCGCACTTAATGGCTTAATGGCGCTTTTATATATTGGGATTGGGGTTTTCCTGCTTTTCACAAAAGAGTTGGAAAACCTTCCTTCCCGGACTCAACCTTTCATTGGGGTAGTTCTTGTACTTTACGGTTTATTCCGGTTGTACAGAATATTCAAACTCAGTGATTCTAACCTTAATTCCACAGATGATACACAAGATGAAGATGAATAACCTAACCCGTAATTCCCTTTTTATATCCTTTGCTGTTTTAGCACTGCTGTTTATCTCTTGCGGTGATTCAGGTCCAAAGCGGGATACCGCTACTTCAGGACATGTAAGAATTGCTGCGGATGAAACCTTAAGGCCAATTGTATCTGAATGGGTAAATGCCTTTCAAAACCTTTATACCGAAACTAAAGTTGATATCGATTACTTTCCCGAGAAAGAGTTATTCAATAGACTCATTCATGATTCAATCAACTTTGTTATTGCCACCCGTGATGTCACCCCGGAAGAACTTCCTATTCTATTAAAAAAGGAAGACCGTCCCCGTGTTAGCAAACTTGCTTATGAAGCTATAGCAGCAATAACCAACCTAAGCAGCAAAGACTCACTAATGACATTCGAGTCAATCAGTGACCTGCTAACGGGTAAATCTACCAGATGGAATCAACTTTGCACTGACTCAAAGAATCAGAACGAAATTCAAATTATTTTTGACAATAACGGCTCGAGTATTTTGAGGTATTTCATTGATACACTTAAATTGAAATCTAAAATTAATCCAAATATCTCAAGCGCTGCTTCATGCAAAGAAGTTATTCAAGCGGTTTCGAAATCTAAGAACGCACTTGGTTTTGTAAACCTCGCATGGGTGAGTAACGGTGATGCTGCTGAGAGTCAATCATTTTTAAATAGCATACAAGTTGCTAAAATTTCTCCTCCTGCTTATATTAAGGGTGGAAATTATTTTTATAGGCCGTATATTGCACACCTTGCGGAACAAATTTATCCGCCGCACGTCTATGATAACAGTACAGGAACTTATAAGATGGTTGGAGACTCAACTTATACTTATCCATATATAAGAACTATATACGCTGTCAATGCAGAAGGCCGTGTTGGACTTGCAACCGGATTCGCATCGTTCATAGCAGGCGAAAAAGGTCAGAGAATAGCTTTACAAGCAGGATTATTACCGGCAACAATGCCTGTTAGACCTGTTAATTTTACAAAATAACTTAATAACTCATTATAAAGAGAACTAAATGAAAATGCCAAAAATTATAATTTTTCTGGTACTTGTATCAGTATCTGTATTTGGGCAGAATGCCGAGACTATTGATAAACTTGTAACTTATGAAAAATGGAATGGGGCGCACAAAGCGGCTCTTGAATGGATTCAGAATGATTCTAAAAATCCTGAAGCATACCTACGTGCAAGTAAAGTATTTATCGCACTAAAAAATATTGATTCCGCAGCACTATTCATTAACAAAGGATTAGAAGTAAGCCCTGAATCGCCTTACTTATATGCCGGTAAAATCAGTATAGCTTTTCTAAAGAAAGAAAACTCATCCGTACCGGGATTGGTTGAAAAAGCCAAAGACTTTGCTAAACGCAAAGATTCAAGGATTCAAATTGAGTTAGCCGAGGCTTTCCTTAAATCAACTGAAGAATCAGATAAAGTTGAATTCAAGAAATTCATCGATGAAGCAATTAAGTTAGATAAATCAAATTATAAAATATGTAAAATCACATCGAACAATTGCACAACCAAATAACAATTTTATTAAACAATTATCGGAACTATTATTTTAGAATATACATTTACATGTGTATC
>CAIWTC010000522.1 GCA_903915485.1 uncultured Ignavibacteriales bacterium
GGGACTTATACGTTCAAAGATGTACCTAATGGAGATTATGTTCTTCAGGCAAGCAAGAATTTATATTCTTCACTGAATACCCCTGTGGATATTACTGTGACCACGGGTTCTTCCGCAACTAAGAATCTTTCGCTCAAGAAAAACAATTCTTCGTTGCGTGGATCTGTTAAAAATGGCGGTGTCATTGCCGGTGCAACAGTACTATATAGAAATACAGCATCTGCGCAGTCATATTCGGTATCAACCTCTGCGACAGGTGAATATGTTTTTGCTTCACTTCCTGATGGTGCCGCAAAAGTTTATGCAGTTTATTCAGGATATGCTTCTGACACATTGAGTATTAATTTGTCGGGTAGTGATGAAATAAATAAAACAATAAATCTTACCCCAACATTTGTTAATGTTGATGGCTTTGTGAAATACAACAATGCCGGAATATCCGGAGTTACTGTAACAGCCCTTTCCTCGGGTACTTTTTCAACTACTTCCGATAACAGCGGATATTTTAGTTTTAATTATCTGCCGATAAAAGTTGGAACTAGTGATACTACTATTTATAAAGTAACTATCTCCGGTTCAGATATTCAAGCGCAGTCTTATTCGCTACCGATCGCAGGAACTAAAAAAGGTACAACGGTTAGTTTGCCGAGCGCATTTATAATTCCTAGCGGAAAAGTCACCGCAGTAGTTTCTGATGGAACGGGTACTGGTTTGCCTGGTGTTCAACTTACATTTGTTCAGCCGAACGGAACACAGTCAAGTGTCGTAACAGGAACCAGCGGAAAGTTTGAGACACAAGCTAAATTATCATCTGGAACATATAAGTTAAACCTTATTGCTGAGGATTATTTAATCCCGAATGAAGTTTTGACAGTTTTTAATTTAGCCGACAATACTTCACAATTATATAAGGATATTCCTTTAAGATACAAGGTTGTTCCATTAGCATCAATGGATGCATCTGCAGCAGCAACTTTTTCTGCTGCATATAAGGGAACACTGCCCGCATTGACGGCGAAGCTTAAATATTCTGTAGAGAACGGTATTTCAGATTCTGTGGATATGTACATATCAGCTTCTGATAATATGATTAAAGGTGCGATTCCTGCACTGTATACACTTTCAAAAGTAAGTTATCAAATTATAGTAAGAGAAAATTCAGGAATAGTTTACACAAGCAGTAAATATACTTTAATTCCTGAAGCAGTTGGAATTCTTACAAGCGTTGGTTTCTCACCGTCAATAGACAAAATGACCTTCCGTAAGAATGATACTTACGAAGTTAGTCTTTTGATAAGAGATGGTAAGAGCAATTCATTGCTGAGTTCGTTCGCAGGTTCTGCTCATACGAGTTTCGTAAAATGGACTTATGCTGATACCGCTTTCAGTGTAACTTATCCAAAATCTAATGATAGCACTGTCGCCCGGTTTACAGCATTGAAAGATGGTGTATATAAGATTTCCGCAACCGCAGTTCATGGTCCTGACATGAATAGAGTTACTGTAAGTCAGGACGCCGGAGTGA
>CAIWTC010000523.1 GCA_903915485.1 uncultured Ignavibacteriales bacterium
CAGAATTGTGTTTTTTGCGTTTAGCTCTGCTTCGTTAAGAATTTTATTTGCTTTAACCTGAGCTTCGCGAATTACCAAGTCAGATTCTTTTCTTGCATCTTTAATTGTGTCTTCAATAAATTGAAGTTTCTCAGTTTGTCCGGCAATCTTTATTTGCTGAAGCATAACTTCCGAAATTGCCATTCCAAAAAACGACATACTCCCAAGGAAAACATTTCGTAAAGCGAAAACAATAATCACCTCTGCATTAAGCTGAGGCATCTGAAAATATTCCTTGAAGAATGTTATCAGCGAAATAGATACTATTGCGGCAGCTATTGAAACAGCAAAAACCAGTTTGGTTCCCTGTGCCCATCCTAACGGCTTATTAAGATAGTATCCGCATGCAAAGCAGAACACCGAAAGAATAAACCAAACCGCAAAACTCATATCGCCAATGGGAAACAGTTTCGTATCCAAAAAATCAGATGTGATTATCAATGCCGACATCACAAGCAGCGGAAGATAGGAGGTCAATCTTTTCTCGTTCATGGAATCCTCTTAATTGTCTCTTTCATTAATAGAGTCATTTTAGGTTCGGCGCTCATCGCCGCTTCAATTACTTCTTCGAGCGAAACCGCCTTAAGCGAATCGGGAAAACACTCATCAGTTATTATACTGAATCCAAGCACTTTCATTCCCTGATGATTGGCAACAATATTTTCAGGAATTGTTGACATACCAACGACATCCGCTCCTGTTGCGCGTAAAAATCTATACTCTGCTCTTGTCTCAAGATTAGGTCCCGACACCGCTATATAAACTCCTTTGTGAAGTTTAACCTGATTTTCTAAAGCAACTTGTTCTGCCAAGGCAATAAGGTCATAAGCATAAGGTTCACTCATATCAGGGAAACGAGGACCGAGGTCATCTTCGTTAGGTCCAATCAAAGGATTATCACCAAGGAAATTAATGTGGTCAAGCATAACCATAATGTCGCCGCGTCTGTAAATTGGATTCAATCCACCACACGCATTAGATACAAGTAAAGTTTCTACACCGAGATATTTCATTACACGAATAGGATATGTAATCTGCTGCATGGTATAGCCTTCATAATAATGAAAACGGCCCTGCATGGCCACTACATTTTTTCCGCCTAGTGCTCCAAAGATTAATTTACCTTGATGAGATTCTACTGTCGAAACAGGAAAATGCGGCAGTTCAGAATAATCAATTACACATTTAATTTCTATATCCTTAACCAATCCGCCAAGGCCTGTACCCAGGACAATTCCGACCGTGTAATCATCTTTGGTATGTTTTCTGATTACACTAAGAGTTTCATTAATTTTTTTCTGTAGTTCACTCATCCATTTTATCCAGTATTGTTCCGATGTCGATAGTGCGTTTTTTATTTGGTTCGTTTACCTTTTTCTCAGGCTGCTGCGGAGTTTCTTCTCCCGCTTTTTCAACTTTAATTTCTAATAAATTTGCCTGCGAGGTTACAATTGCTTTAAGCCGCGAAATGATTACATCCCGCTCTTCTCTCATCACGATGATGGAGTTCCTGATTTCATTAGCCTGCTCCTTAGCCTTGTCGATGATTTGCTGAGATTTAATTTCAGCCTCTTTCATCATTAGACTGCTCTGCTTCTTTGTAGATTCAATAGCCTTTGATGAATTTTCCTGCGCCTTGAGCAAAGTCTCCTGAAGATTTTTCTCAATCCTTCTGAACTCGGCAAGCTGTGCAGCGGTCTCTTCAACTTGCTTTTTTAATGATTCATTTTCCAAATGAATATCTTCAAACTCCTGAGCGATTTTCTCAAGGAACGAAGAAACTTCTTCTTCGTCAAGTCCGCGAAACTTTTTTGAAAATTCCTGCCGTTTTATTTGTAAGGGCGATAGTCTCATAATTTTATTTATTTAA
>CAIWTC010000524.1 GCA_903915485.1 uncultured Ignavibacteriales bacterium
AAACCTACACCAACGGAAAAGAAAAAGTTCTTGCCGTTGATAATATTTCCTTCTCTGTGGAGAAGGGTGAAATATTCGGATTAATCGGTCCCGACGGTGCAGGGAAGACTACTCTCTTCCGCATACTAACTACGCTGCTTTTATCAGATTCCGGCACTGCATCGGTGATGGGATTTGATGTAGTAAAGAACTACAAGGATATCCGAAACATAGTCGGGTACATGCCCGGAAGATTTTCACTTTATCAGGATTTGAGTGTTGAAGAGAATCTTGAATTCTTTGCAACCGTATTCAATACAACCATCGAAGCGAACTATAACCTTGTAAAAGATATTTACATTCAGCTTGAACCTTTCAAGAAACGCAGGGCGGGCGCACTCTCAGGCGGCATGAAACAGAAACTCGCTTTATGCTGCGCACTCATTCACAAACCGGAAGTGCTTTTCCTTGATGAGCCGACCACCGGCGTTGACCCTGTTTCACGAAAAGAATTTTGGGAGATGCTTCGCAAACTAAAAAATCAAGGCATCTCGATTTTAGTTTCAACACCTTATATGGATGAAGCAACTCTCTGCGATAGAATCGCGCTTATATCGAAGGGACAAATTCTTTCAATATCAACTCCGCAAAATATTATTGATGATTTCCACACTACTCTTTATGCTGCTAAATCTAAAAACATGTTTGCGCTCCTTAATGACATCCGCGCATATGATTCTGTTCATTCATGTTTT
The DNA here is from genome assembly GCA_903915485.1 of uncultured Ignavibacteriales bacterium. GTDB lineage: Bacteria > Bacteroidota > Ignavibacteria > Ignavibacteriales > Ignavibacteriaceae > CAIYTF01. The sequence goes on from CAIWTC010000524.1 coordinate 735, forward strand.
GCGTTTGGCGATTCGCACCACATAATTTTTAAGGACAACAATTACGATGCCGACTTGCTTACTCGTTACCTTCTTGAGAAAGGTCACGAACACTTGAGTATCTCTAAAATATCTCCAAGCGTTGAGGACTGTTTTATTTCAATGATGAAGAACTGACATGAGCTCCAAAGAAATAGTTATAAAAGCATCTAACTTAGTAAAGTCATTCGGTTCGTTTACCGCAGTCAATTCCATTTCATTTGAAGTGTACAAGGGCGAAATATTTGGATTCCTCGGGGCAAACGGCGCAGGCAAAACCACCGCGATGAAAATGCTCATCGGTATTTCCAACCCCACCAGTGGAGAAGCATCAGTTGCAGGGTTCGATGTCAAGACTCAATCCGAATTGATAAAAAAAAATATTGGTTATATGAGTCAGAAATTTTCTCTTTATCAGGACCTCACAATAAAAGAAAACATTCGCCTCTTTGCAGGGATATACGGGCTCAGCAATAAAGAAATAAAAGAGAAAACCGCAGCTCTGCTCGAGAAACTTGAACTCACAAGTAACGCTGACACACTTGTTCAAGCCCTTCCACTTGGTTGGAAACAGAAACTTGCATTCAGTATTGCAATCATCCACAATCCCAAAGTCGTTTTTCTTGATGAACCCACCGGAGGCGTTGACCCCATCACCCGCCGGCAGTTTTGGGATATGATTTACGAAGCGGCAGACAGAGACATCACCGTGTTTGTAACCACGCATTATATGGATGAAGCCGAATACTGCTCCCGCGTTTCTATAATGGTTGACGGTAATATTGATGCCTTAGATACGCCTAGTGAATTAAAGCGCACACACAATGCCGATTCTATGGAAAAAGTTTTTGTGCAGTTAGCACGCAAAGCTAAAAGAACAGACAATTAGAATAACCTTATATGAAACAGTTACTTATCTTTATAAAAAAAGAATTCCTGCACATCCTGCGCGACAGCCGTTCGATGCTGGTATTGATAGGACTTCCCATAGTTCAAATATTGCTTTTTGGTTTTGCCATCACGAATGAAACCCGCAATAGTAATATCGCGATACTTGATAATGCTAAAGACCCCGCGACACAAAATCTAATAACTCGAATTGAAAGCAGCCGCTATTTCGACATAGACCGCTCTCTCTCAACAAACGACCAAATCGAGAAAGCTTTCCGCACGGGAAAGATAAGGCTTGCGATAGTTTTTGAATCACCTTTTTTAAGTTCTACCTCCAGAATCGGCGGTGCAAAAATTCAAATCATTACTGATGCATCAGACCCTAACACTGCTACAACATTAATTAACTATATTAATTTAATTGTCGCATCATATCAAAATGAATTGACTCAGCCAAATACTATGCCGCTGGCAATCAACACGGAAATCAGAATGCTATATAATCCCGAACTAAAAGGTTCATTCTCGTCAGTTCCGGGAGTCATGGGATTGATATTGCTTCTAATCTCTGCTATGATGACCTCAATCGCTATAGTCAAAGAAAGAGAACTCGGCACAATGGAAATACTTTTGGTATCACCGATGAAACCGTGGTTAGTTGTTGTCAGTAAAACTATACCATACTTCGTACTTTCATTAGTGAATATCGCAACTATATTATTACTTAGCGTATTTGTACTTGGCCTCCCGATTCAAGGTAGTCTTGTTCTCCTGATTGCGTCGACTGTAATTTATATCATTTGTTCACTATCCCTTGGATTGCTCATCTCTACTATTGCAAATTCACAGCAGACAGCGATGCTGCTGTCATTACTTGGGCTTATGCTTCCCGTAATGATGCTAAGCGGATATATGTTCCCGGTCGCTAATATGCCGATGCCGCTTCAAATCATTTCAAATATAATTCCTACCAAGTGGTACATCATTGCTATTAAAGGCGTGATGATTAAAGGTGTGGGACTTGCGCAGATATGGAAAGAACTTCTGATACTTATCGGAATGACTTTGTTTTTTATTTTTCTCAGCATAAAAAGATTCAGGATTAGACTGTAATGAGAACACTTAAATTTCTAATTCAAAAAGAGTTTCTGCAGATATTCCGCAACAAGTCTATCCTGCCTTTGATTTTTGTGATGCCGCTTTTTCAACTTATACTGCTTCCCTTTGCAGCAAACTATGAGATGAAAAATATATCGTTAAGTATCGTTGACGAAGACAAGTCATCGTACTCTTCTAAGTTGATAAATAAATTTACTTCTTCCGGTTACTTCCGCCTTAATGATTACTCCAATGATTATTCCTCAGCACTGCAGCAAATTGAAATCGATAAATCCGATTTGATTGTTTCTATCCCAAAAGGATTTGAAAGCGATTTAATTAGAGATAACAATACCAAAATACTTCTTACTGCAAATGCCGTTAACGGACAAACCGCAGGACTTGCAGGAACTTATGCAAGTTCAATCATCAAAGATTTTAACACTGATATCCGTGTACAAATGACGGGCGGACAAATTGAATCCGGTTTACCTATCAGCGTTACAAGTTCAAGCTGGTTCAACCCAAAGCTAAGCTACAAGTATTATATGGTTCCCGGTGTACTGGCTATGCTGGTTACCCTGGTTGGGTTCATCCTATCTTCGTTAAACATAGTTAAAGAAAAAGAAGACGGCACTATCGAACAACTTAATGTTACACCTATTAAGAAATATGATTTTATCCTAGCTAAGCTAATTCCATTTTGGGTTTTGGGATTGATGGTAATGACCGTGGGTTTGGTGGTCAGCAGATTGATTTATGGAATTGTTCCGATGGGTAATATTTTAGTTATTTATGTATATGCATCATTA
>CAIWTC010000525.1 GCA_903915485.1 uncultured Ignavibacteriales bacterium
TAACATTTTTGAATTCCTACTTAACAAAAGGATTATTGGAAGTCAGGAGCAATGTTGTTTATCTGACCGGAGATACAAACATAATCTGCTATACAAATGCATATGGTTCATATTATAGTATCGCGTATGACGGCAAAGTTTTTGTGATAAGTGATTTCCGCGCAAATCATCCGGTGGTAGGTTCGATGTGGTACGGTGATGCCGCATACTGCAATTGGCTCAGCATACAGAGCGGACTTCAGGAGTGTTATAACCTAAAGACTTGGGAATGTGATTTCACAAAAACAGGATACCGTCTTCCGACAGAGGCAGAGTGGGAGTGGGCAGGCCGCGGCGGAAACATCAATCCATACTTTAACTATGCAAACGGAAATACAATAGATATAGCAGCGGCGAATCTGCCTGCCTCGGGTGACCCATATGAAGTTACTGCTTATCCAAACACAACGCCTGTCGGATTTTATGACGGGAAACTTCACCTGAAAACTGAATACAACTGGCCCGGTGCTGCTGCAAGTTATCAAACGAGTAACGGTGCAAATGCTTATGGATTATATGATATGCAGGGAAATGTTTGGGAACTGCTTAACGACTGGTACGGACAAAATTATTATAGTTTAAGTACTTATGATAATCCAAAGGGACCGACATCCGGATTTATCATGCCTGACGGAAAACCTTACAGAGGAATGCGCGGCGGTAATTGGTACAATGGACTTACGACAAATGGTGTAAACGATGGCCACTCAAGAATATCAAACCGTAATCCTTCATACTACCGCGGGCCTCAGGACCCTGTTCATCCATGGTATCATGTTGGATTCCGCGTTGCAAGAAAATATACTGCACCTACCGCTGTAAGCGAATCATACAATCAAAACGATAAATCGTTCCGGTTGTTTCAGAATTATCCTAATCCGTTTAATCCTTCAACGACAATTTCATATTCTATTCAGACCACTTCGCGAGTAACTATTACTGTCAGCAATTCACTCGGGCAGGAAGTTGCCAGGTTGTATGACGGTATTAAAAATCCGGGGAGGTACAATGCAACATGGAACGGAAGTCAATTTGGAAGCGGAGTTTATTTCTGTACAATCACCGATGGACTTCATCAATCAGCAATTAAAATGATACTAATTAAATAATTTAAACAACTTCGAGAGAATGAGAGCAAAAATATATCTTCTAGTGGTATTAATTTTACAGTCCGTTTCGATATGGGGACAGACTAGAACAGTCGGCTTATTTATAAACGACACAGCAAAGGTGTTTAAGGGTTATACCCTGTTCGCACCAAAACATGACACAATGACTTTTCTTATTAACAATGAAGGACGAATCGTTCACGAATGGACGGGAAGTCTTTATGAGCCGGGACAGTCCGTGTATCTTTTAGAGAACGGTCATTTACTAAGAACTTGCATGACCAAAGGAAAGATGAGTACCGGCGGCGGTGAAGGCGGTCGCATAGAAGAGTATGATTGGGATAATAACCTTGTTTGGTATATGGATATTTCAACTGATACCACCATGCAGCATCATGATATTAGAATTCTTCCTAATGGTAACATCATCATGCTTGTAGTAGAGAAAAAAACTTACGCACAGGTACTTGCTGCAGGATTCAACCCGACGAAACTTCAGCCTGAAGTTCAGTCAAAAGGTATGATGGTTCCTGACTGTGTTTATGAAATTAAACCTAAAATGCCTTCCGGCGGAACAATTGTGTGGGAGTGGCATACATGGGACCATCTCATTCAAGATTATGATGCAACAAAAAACAATTATGGAATTGTAAAGAATCATCCCGAGTTAGTTGATTGCGATGGAGACCAGCTGGCTGCACCTGCATTTTGGAATCACATGAACTCAATCGACTACAATGCTGACTTTGACCAAATATTAATGAGTGTGAGAAACAACAGCGAAGTATGGATAATTGATCACAGCACAACTACAGCTGAAGCAAAATTACACGCAGGAGGAAAGAGGAATAAGGGCGGAGACTTACTTTACCGTTGGGGAAATCCCTTGTGCTACGGTGCGGGAACATCGGCTAATCAAATACTATATCAGCAACACGATGCTGAATGGGTTAGGACGGGAAGTCCCGGTACAGGCAACATAACTATTTTTAATAACGGACTTGGAAGAAATTATTCAACAGTTGATGAGTTTACTCCAGCTGTTGATGCGAACGGAAATTATTCGGTAACGGCAGGTTCAGCTTTTGGGCCGAGTAGTCTAACCTGGACATACACAGCAGCGGTTCCAACATCTATGTATTCAGGTGCGATTTCAGGTGCGCAAAGACTGCCTAACGGAAATACAATCATTGATGACGGTACACACGGAACATTTTATGAAGTTACATCAGCAGGAGAAGTTGTATGGAAATATATCAGCCCGATAGGAGATGCGGGTGCAATATTGCAGGGTGCCGCAATTCCTGACGACCCTGTCCGCGCAGGTGAAAAAATGAATGCTGTTTTTAGAGTTTATAAATATGGACTTGACTATGCTGCATTTACAGGTAAAACATTAACTCCTGGAGATTATGTTGAAAAATATCCCACAGCAGTTAATGATGGTATTGGTCAGAAATCAATGACATTTGATTTGATGCAAAATTATCCTAATCCGTTTAATCCAAGCACGATGATTGGATATCAGTTACCTTCAAGCGGAAATGTATCCTTGAAAGTTTATGATGTGTTGGGAATTGAAGTCGCAACGCTAGTCAATGGGTATCAAGATGCGGGTTATCATAATGCAAAGTATAGTATAGGTGAAAAAATTTCTGCTTCCGGAATATACTTCTATACTTTGCGCATGAATGGTGCTCAGCAGACTAAAAAAATGATGTTTGTAAAATAAATTAACAATGAATTTGATATTGGAATGTAATATGAAATCAATAATACTTAAAATTATTTTTGTCGCATCCTTGATGCTGACATCGTTAAGCGCTCAAAGTTCACTAAGTAAAAATAGTGCTGAGGGAATTGTTATACCCACTGAAGTAAGGTATTGGGATTCTTCCAAAGCACAGAACGGATACACTTTTTTTGCGGCAACAGGCAAGACTTACTTGATTGATATGGAGGGTTATATAATTAATCAATGGAATCTTGGGACCAATCCTCATTTGCTCGATAATGGCGA
>CAIWTC010000526.1 GCA_903915485.1 uncultured Ignavibacteriales bacterium
AAGAAATTAAGAAGAGATTAGACGTGCAAACTAATGTAATACCAAACCGCTAACAAGATAATTTTTTCAACCATCTAAAATTGCATAATGAAATTAGCGTTTCATGCTCAGTGTTTAATTCTTTAAGTGTCCTGCATAGATTTTCTTCCACTTCATTTAGAGTTTCAAAATTATAATTGTTGAATTTTTTTTGTTCACGGATGTAATCCCATATGTGCTCAGTTGGATTAAGCTCCGGGGCATAAGGAGGTAGTTTTAGTATTCTTACGTTTTCAGGTAATTCTAATTCTTTACTTGTATGCCACCCTGCACCATCTAAACACATTATTACTCTGTAGTGATTGTAAGCAATAGAGAAATCAGCTAAAAACTTATTCATTGCATCTGTATTATTAACCGGTGAAATGATAGAATAATTTTCTCCGGTTTCAGGACATACCGTAGTATATGCGTAGATATATTCCCTAATCATTTGCTTTGTTACTTTAGCTCTTGTGGCCTTAGGTACCCAACACCTGCTTACTATATTGATTCTCCCAAACCTTGCCTCATCTTCAAAAAATAATTTGATGGGTCGGGTGTCTGTATCATCATTCAGATAGAAGGTTGCCAACTTTTCAGGGAGTTTTTTTTAAAGTCCTCCTGGGCTTCTAAGTCTTGTTTGGGATGTTTGGGTCTTGGTGCTTTTTTACTCCACCCACAGCGGTTAAATAAGTCCCAGATATAATCATCAGATACTTTCCTTTTTAGCTTCTTCTCAATTTCTTTCTTTATGGCCTTGGCTGTAAGAATTTTACCCTCTGATGCTTGTTGGGCAAATTCGGCTAACATTTTTTGTTCATCTTCAAGACTTAGAAATGAGGTTTCACTTCTTCGTCCTCCCCATTTTATCTTTTGCTGAAAATCAGAACCATACTGATTATACTGTTTTACTGTACGTTGAAGTATTTCTTTAGTAATACCTAAGACAGTTGCAATGTCTTCTGATTTCTTGCCTTCATTATTGGCAACAGCATGAAGAATCTGCCATTGTCTATAGCTTCTTACATTAGTTTGCACGTCTAATCTCTTCTTAATTTCTTCTTTAGTTAAGTGAGATTTTAATTTAAGATGGAGCATTTGATGATTTTATTCCTCAAATGTACGAAATAATTATTAACTCCTTGTTAGCGGTTTAGTATAAGGCGCTCTGCAACTATTTTATCCATTGGTAAAATGGTGACATGCATTGACAAAAACGGTACCAGTATGATTTACTCCTACAACTTAAGAGTCGTAAATATTCAAATTTCTTGATTTTTAGAAATCGCTACTTCGCTAAATTTTCTTTATAAAATTTTTCTTCAAGTGGTGTTGGGATATTAGCAGAATGGTTTCGACTATAATGGTTTCGGTTAGTGAAAAATAAATCAGTTATATCACCACCGTTAGTTTCCATAATTACAAGATCCGGTTCTGCAAATTTTGCTTTCTCATCAAACAAAGAAAGGTAGTCATCCACACTTAAACAAATCATTCCTGAATTCATAAACTCGGCGTTGGGAAATTTCTTTTCTAAAATGGCGCTTGCAATGAATTCGTTATCCAAAAAAGGAGAATAAAACTGTGAATCACCCATCATGAAAACATGTTGTTTAGTTTTTGGAAATTTCACATCATGATTCATCCTCAACCCTTGGGAATTTACTTTCAGCCTGTATGCCAAACTTTTCCCCCCATCCAGAAATGCATCTTGATTTGGTGGTAAGTCTCCGAATGTTTTAGGTCTGTCTGAAT
>CAIWTC010000527.1 GCA_903915485.1 uncultured Ignavibacteriales bacterium
CCATGTTACATATGGTTGCCTTGCCAGTACATGAAAGTGATTTTGCACCTTCACCAAAGTACTGAACAATTGCGCCTGTTCCGCCTTTAACGGTCAAAATTCCTGCAAGGTGAAGAATGATATCTTTTGCGGAAACCCAGCCTGAAAGTTTTCCGGTAAGTTTAACGCCAATAAGTTTAGGCCACTTTAATTCCCAAGGCATTCCTGCCATAACATCAACTGCATCAGCACCGCCGACACCGATAGCAATCATTCCAAGACCGCCTGCATTAGGGGTATGCGAATCAGTACCAATCATCATTCCACCGGGGAATGCATAATTTTCTAAAACGACCTGATGAATAATTCCCGCACCCGGTTTCCAAAATCCGATTCCGTATTTTTGACTTACACTTGAAAGGAATTCATAAACTTCTTTATTCTCATCATTGGCTTTGTCTAAATCAGCTTTAGCACCGACTGATGCTTGAATTAAATGGTCACAATGAACTGTCGAAGGAACAGCTGCTTCTTTTTTGCCTGCTGACATGAACTGCAAGAGCGCCATCTGTGCAGTCGCATCCTGCATAGCAACTCTATCCGGAGCTAAATCCGCATAATCTTTTCCCCTGTTCAAAGGGCTTGCGGGCATTTCCCACAAATGTGCATAAAGAACTTTCTCAACATAAGTCATAGGCCTATTCAATACTTTTTTTGCCTGTTCAACTTTGGATTTATATTGAGAATATAATTTTTCAATCATATTTATATTTGCTGTCATTTCTACCTCGATAATTCTATTTGAAATAATCTGCAATTTAAGAATTTTTATACTGAGAACGGCCTTTGGGCTAAATAATTTCATAAACATTTTTGCACAAAAGGTGATGTTTTTGTATTATAAAGCTTCGAAATCGAATAAATAGTAAGGAATAAAGAGAATAAATGGATAACAACAACAATTACTGGGCAATAGTACTAGGCGCTTCTTCTGGATTTGGCGGAGCCGCTGCTAAACAACTTGCCCGTGATGGATACAATATCATTGGAATTCACCTCGACAGAGCTGCGACAATGCCTGCGGTTGAAGCAGTCATCGCAGATATCAAAGCTGAAAATGTAAAATGCATCTTTTATAATATAAATGCTGCTGATGAAGTTAAAAGAAAAGAAGTTATTAAGACTATGTTGTCCTTTCCGGGCGGCACACCTAAGGTTAAAGTACTTATCCATTCATTAGCATTCGGAACACTGAAACCATTCATACCAAAAGCGGGTGAAGTCGGATTGACAAAAGCGCAGATGGAGATGACTGTTGATGTTATGGCGCACTCATTAGTGTATTGGACTCAAGACCTGGTTTCATCAGGGATGCTTGTAGAGAAATCTCGCATCTTTGCGATGACATCTTCAGGCGGAAGAAGTTCGATACCTTACTACGGCGCAGTATCTGCAGCAAAAGCATCGCTGGAGTCGCATGTAAGGCAGTTATCCTATGAACTTGGTTATATGGAAGTAGGAGTTCTTGCAATCATGGCGGGCGTAACAGATACTCCGGCATTGAGGAAAATTCCGGGCAATGTACCGATGATTGAAGTAGCAAGAAGAAAAAATCCACGAAACAGACTAACAACTCCTGAAGATGTTGCAAAAGTAATTTCACTTATCTGCCGTGACGGCGGCGAGTGGATTTCAGGCGGAATCATAAATGCTGATGGCGGCGAAGATTTAGTTAACTTCGTTGGGCAAAATAGCGGGAATATTTTCGGATAATAATAATTTTTAAAAAAGGAAAAATAAATCAATGAAACCATTAACAGTAACAACAGAAAATTTTGATAAGGAAGTTCTTAATTCAACCAAACCTTCAGTGCTCGATTTTTGGGCAACCTGGTGCGGACCTTGCAGAGCAATTGCCCCGATAATTGAAGAACTTGCAAAAGAATACGACGGAAAAGTTGTAGTCGGGAAAGTAGATGTAGACAATAATCAGGACATCGCAATCAAATACGGCGTAAGAGCAATCCCAACCTTAGTATTCTTCAAAGGCGGCAAAGAAGTTGACAGAATCGTCGGCAACACTCAGAAATCAGGCATAGTTGCAAAACTAAACGCGCTGCTCTAAGAACTGCTATTATATTTATGTAGAAGGACAGTCAAAGAAATTTGACTGTCCTTTTTTTATTTAGATCACCTAAATATCCGCTCAACTCTGCGAAGCAGAATATCCTTATTAATATATCGGGGATAATTCATCAAAAGCGCCATTTGGTATTCTGTTGAGAGTTTGTAGTTTCCGATGCGGGCAGCACTAAGTGCTACATTGGATAAAAACTCCGGTGCGTTGATTGCGCTTGTTTTATTTCCCCCGGTGGTGATGATTGCCTGGGCTTTTTCAGCGAATTCTAATGCTTTTTTGTAGTCGGCGTTTTTGTAATAGGCATTTGTTAATTCCGCATATAGCTGCAGTCTGCTTAGAGTATCCATTTTTGGAATAACATTCGCTACTTCTTGTGCAATTTCTTCAAAGTCAACTTTCGCCGCAAAGCTTATTCCCTGGATTTTCTCTTTTAAATCATCAATAAGTGATATCGTTTTCCACGTCGGCATTTCACGGTATTCTTTACAGAATTCATTGATGAATCTTCCTCTTATTTTAAATGCCGGAAGCTCTTCTGCTGAATAAAGTTTATGACGCGTTGCTGTATAATTACCGGGATTCCTGCTGAGCGCATAATTGCACAATGAATACACCAATCGATTTACATGCGAATTATTATAATGAAACTCAATTGCATTGTTTAGCTGAGTTGAATCAGGGGATTCTTTCTGCAGATATTTTTCTATGTATAGCCCTGAATTAGTAGGGACGAATC
>CAIWTC010000528.1 GCA_903915485.1 uncultured Ignavibacteriales bacterium
ATTTAATTTTTCTTTAGCACCATATAAATTATTTTCATCCATTAAATCAAGATATTCCGCATACAAATTTTGTATTGTTTCCTCGATACTTTCGGAATGAATTTGTGGCGCAGTACTTATCGGTATGTCTGTTTTAGTCGAATTATTTGCCTGCAAATTATTGATGCATAGATCGTTGTTAATATTATCCAATAGGCTTTTATATGTTTCATTGTTGGAATCAATGGAAATGATTTTCTGTAAAATCAATCTAGCTTTTTCTTTATCACCCTTTGCATTATAGTTGCTTGCCTTATTATAGAGTATGATTGCTTTTTTGGGAAAAACATGTAATAACGTATCATATATTTCATCAGCAATTTCAAAAGCCCCGGACTTGCTATAACAGTTTGCGCCGCCTATTGCAGAATGAAGCGGTTGATAATTAAAAGGATCTTTAAGGGCATTTGTGTATAATTCAAGCGCCGTTAGAAATTGTTCGTTCTCTTCGAAGCTCACCGCCAGTTGATCGAACACTTCCCAATCAGCATCTCCTGAATCACAAATTCGAAGAAGTGTTTTAATATATTGCTTTTCATCTCCTTTCTCTTTGTAAATCCAAGCTTTATATTTCAAAGAATGAACATTATCAGGGTCTTTATCCAATGCATTCAATACATAATAGAATGCTTTCGCGTAATCTTTTTTGTGATAATGTATGTGCGTTAAAGCATTTAGGACAAGCACGTCATCAGGATATAGTCTGTGCAGTTCTTCTACTTTCGGAAGAACTAAATCGTGTGGAAGTAAGTCAATCTCAGTCAGGATTTTAAGTTTGAGAGATTCCGAATTACTTTGAATGTGTTTATGTTTAAGTGGTTTCATTTAAGTATTATTTATAATTAATAATAGAAGCATATATGAGTTATTTCCATATAAGCTTTGTTAATAAAAAACCATTTTTCTATTCTGTTGTGCCGGAGAAAAACGGTAAAAGAACGACAGTTCAATAGGATTTAAGAAACAGTTAAAAGAAATAACTGATTATTAATGTCCAAGAACGATTCCACGAACCATATCTCGAAGTTTGTATTTAGATTGGTGGAACGGTTCCATATCAATCAAGTCACCATGTTTGCTTAACTGTGGAACTTTGTCTGTGAAATAATTTAATTCATGATCTTCGATGAAAAAAGTTATCCCATACATTCCTGCATTAGGATTAGATTTTCTTCTGTCATCGAGATATCTTTCGAGATACTCGACGCACTTTTCATTATCTCCAAGAAGGAAATAAGTTTTACCGATATGATAGTCAAGTGAGTTGTCATCCAAACCGGCATCCTGAACTTGTTTCAGATATTGCAATGCTTCAGTAAGATGCTTTTGATCGCGATAGTTAGGATAAGTAATCACGAAGAAACTAAAATTATACAGTAATTCAAGATCATCGTCGTAAAAAGGCAAAACTTCTCTGAAAAAAGTATATTCCGCCTCATAATCTTCCTTAGCTTCGAAAAGCCGGACCATTTGACTAAATGAATATGTGAATTTAGGCTCATCATGAATAGCTTTTCTGATTAGCCGTTCAGCCTCATCATATTCGCCTTCATCTATTAACAAATCAGTAAGAAATGATTGCGGACTAATGGCTTTTGGGTCCATCTCAAGCAATGAGTACAAAAGTTTTTTTGCACTTGTATAGTTGCGTAATTCAGCATAAGTAACTGCTTGCTCAAAATAAGCTTGTGAGAGCAGTTCAGGGTATGCCTCTGCCTGATCTAGAAGGTCCAAAGCCTGAGAATAATCTTTATTATTTCTTGCTTCAATACCTTGTTCAATAAGGTCTTTAGTATTAGGATAATTTTCCATTTAGTTTTGTTGATTAAATTTAATACTCCAGATATCCGGAGCGAAAATATTGCAGGAACACCTTATCGTGAATGTTCCTGCACTGAATTAATTATGTTTTTCCATTTTAACCTGCCGGAGAAAAACAATGAAAAAGAACGGCATTGATAAACAACATGGCAAAGTTGTTACCAAAAGTTATATGGGTACGATTTCCCCAGGCATAAAGATTGGTGCTCCGATTAATTGTTTTTTATCAGAGCCGGATGAACCCAGTTCCTGAACTCGTACCGTCGCGCCATGTTTCTCTAGCTCAGCAATATGATTTCTGAGTAAAGGTGCATCGTTAGCATCTACCGTAAAAAAGATACCGTATCTTTGCTTTCCGGCAGAAGTCATTTTTCTGGCTGCTAAGAAATTACCGATGTGAATAGCGCAGGTGTCGTATTCACATAAGAAATAATAAGCCATGGCGATAAAGAACTCCAGCTTATCGTTCTGAAAACCTGCACTCTGAAGTTCTTTCAGCAGGTCGAGGGACTGTTTGACGAATTGTTCATCGCGTTTAGGTGAACGTTCAAGCATGCAGATGCAATAAGTATAAAGGAAGGCTTTATCATTGCGATGGTGTGGCAGTAGCCTCACTAATAGATCATGTTCAGCATTATGATTTTTGGTTTCATAATAAAGTCTTTGCAGTGATTGTGATGCCTTGATATTATCAGGCTGTAATTTGATTGTTGCCTCAAAATACTTTATTGCCTCATCGTTCTTCCGCTCAAGGAGCAAAACTTCTCCCATAAGGGAAGATAATTCTCCTGATTGTGGGTCCAATTTTAAGGCTTTTGTTAAAGTATTTTTTGCCTGTTGAAGTTTACCCATTAATAGGTAAGTCTTAGCCATTTCAGTCAATGCATC
>CAIWTC010000529.1 GCA_903915485.1 uncultured Ignavibacteriales bacterium
GGTACGGACTTGAAAGTCCTTATGATTCATTTATTCACCTGGGTTATTATGAGCAATTTAAGAAACCCGAAACCGTGATATTGCTTTTCACAGGCCCAAAAGATGAATGGCTTACGAAACACAAAAAAGCTTTTGTACACTCCACCGATAGTTTGAATTATAAATCTAAAAAAGCATTTTCGTTCAAGTTCAAAATGTTCTTTAGAAATAATTCCTCGGTTCTTAATCTTTTGCAGAATTGGTTTGATGAATTAAGGCTTGAAGAGTCACCACAGTTGAAGTATGAAGCAGTACAAAACGGTGAATTCACAAATGAGTTTAAGGAAGTTCTTCGTATCTATAAAAGCAAGTACGCAGATAAGTTTATGCTTGTTTCTATCGCTTCTCTGACCCAAATTAATCAGGACATCAAAAAGTTCTGCACAGAAGAGAACATTTCATTTTATTACGATGACATCAACAAACCGGAAAACAAAATTAAAGGCATTGGTCACCTGACCGAAGAAGGAAATCTGAAATTAGGAAACTTAATTTATAACTCTTATGTCAACCATAAAGGGCTAATCAACAAATGATTACTTCGCTGACATTTTTTATTACCTTAGGTATAACCGCACTATTGTTTTGGTCGCTGACTAAGCAATCACACAGAGCATTGCTGCTAACCTTGTTCAGTTTAATATTCCTATTCTTAAGTCAACCGTCGGTTTTGTTAACCCTTATCCCTGTTTCAATTCTATCTTATCTATCCGCAGTACAGTTGGGCAAACAAAAGAACACTTCTAAAAGAATTTTACTCTATGTTTCGGTTTCACTGCTAGTGTTACTATTATTATTCTATAAAGCACCGCAATCCATCTTTTCTTCCCTGCGGGCAATATTTATGACCGGAAGTTCATCAGGCATAGTTGATTCAATGATTTACCCGCTCGGACTATCATATCTCGTATTCAAAGTAATAAGTTTTCTTGCTGATGTTTATTGGGAGAAAGTGGAGCCCGGTAATTTCTTAAATTATCTTTCTTATATTTCTCTGTTCACAATCTATACTGCGGGACCCATCGAGAGATACACGAATTACAAACCTCAAATAGAAAAGCAGGCAGAATGTTTTTCATCATCTTACTTTGAATTTGCAATTTACCGCATATCTATTGGCCTATTCAAAAAGATTGTCCTCGCAAACTGGATTGGTTACTATCTTCTAAATTACCGTCACCTTCAAAGAAGTGCTTCATTTGAATCACTCGACATAATTGGATTATGTATATTCTCTTTTCAAATCTATTTTGATTTTGCCGGATACAGTGACATCGCAATTGGTTCATCGAAGTTATTTGGCATAACAGTTATGGAAAATTTCACATCACCATTCACGAAACCAAACATCAGCAAATTCTGGCAGTCCTGGCATATATCACTTTCATCTTGGATTCGTGACTATATTTTCTATCCATTGTCTATGGCTTCATTCTTTAGGAGAATTGATTTTCAAATCACAAAGAATATTTCTCTGCTGAGGCTTTGGAATATGACTGCATTGCCGGAGATAGCATTCACTGTTTGCGGTCTGTGGCATGGCATAACATTGGGGTTTATTATATGGGGTGCAATGCATGGATTAGCACTTGCAGTTTACTCGACTTGGAACTATTCGAAGAATAAATATAATTTAAGTGGTAATCAGTCTAAAATACTTTACGCGCTTGGAATGATAATTACATTTCTATTTGTATCTATCTCCTGGCAGTTCTTTTTATAATTGACTCCTGCTTTTAATTAAGTCCATTCCCCGCAGCACCATTTAACTTATCGCTGATTAACTGATCTTCCTGTTTCTCCTTCAACAGCGCCGCTGCATCAGCATCTATCAACCACATCAATGCATCAACTCCCGCCTCAACTAATGATGCGGGAAATAATTCTTCCCCGGTTTTATGTTCAATTATTTCAGATACTTTCTCTGCTTTACTTTTGCCGGTTGCCAGGAAGATTATATTCTTTGCATTATTTATAACCTTACCGGTAATTGTTATTCGCCGCTGTGCCGTTTGCGGATGAACCGCAATTTCACATAAATTTTCTGACCCGAATAATTCAATTTGGTTAGGAAATATTGACGCCGTATGTCCGTCCTCACCCAGTCCCAAAAGAACAATATCAAAAGATGGTGCGCCGATAATACTAACGACATTATTCCTTAAAACATCAGCATAGCGAATTACTTCCTCTGCAGGTTTAGCTTCGCCGTAAATTCTAAAAACATTTTCAGCGGGAATTGAAATCTTTGATAACAAACAATCTGTTGTCATCTTATAGTTACTTTCAGAATCATCAGGGGCAACACATCTTTCATCACCCCAAAATACTTTAACCTTAGACCAATTTATTTTATCTGCATAATTTTCTGCCAGAAACTTAAATATCGCCTTTGGCGTTGAACCCCCGGATAGCGCAATAGTAAGAAAACTTTCGTTTGGAACTTCATTAACTTTATCACAAAGCAGTTCCGCGAAACTCCCCGCTAACTCTTCAGTACTTTTATAAATATTTATTATCGGTTTCTTCATTATAACTCGCAATAATTTCCATCGTTGGATAAATTCTTACACGGATATCTCCAGGTCATTCCCTCGCCCTCAATCAAGTCATCTGAGTGTTCTGGACCCCATGTTCCTGCCGGATACCCGAATAGTGGAACTTCATTATTCTCTTTCCAACTCTCCAGTATCGGCGATAAGAACTTCCAGGCCTCTATCACCTCTTCGGTGCGGGCGTATAAAGTTGAGTCGCCCTTCATTGAGTCATGCAGCAATCTTTCATAAGCAGAGGGTATTCTGATATTTGATAATTCCGAATAATGAAAATCCATGTTAACTGTCTGCACATCGAAACCCGCACCGGGAGTCTTCATACCGAACTTTAATAATATTCCTTCATCGGGTTGAATCCGTATCACCAACTGATTGCATGTCGGAACATTTGCATCTTGCGAAAACAGAAAATGCGGTGTTGGCTTATAGTGTATCACAACTTCAGTTACCCGTGTAGGCAACCTCTTTCCTGTGCGGATATAAAACGGCACTCCACCCCATCGCCAGTTATCTATATAAAATTTTATCGCTGCGTATGTTTCTGTATGCGAATCAGGATTCACACCCTCCTCCTCGCGGTAACCTTTCGCATGTTCACCCTTGATGCTTGATGAGATGTACTGTCCGCGAATGACGGAATCTTTTACTTCTTCTTTTTTAATTGGTCTTAGCGACTGAAACACTTTCAATATTTCATTACGAATCGCTACCGGTTCAAGTGATGAAGGCGGTTCCATTGCGGTAAGTCCGACCACTTGCAGCAAATGATTCTGCACCATATCTCGTAGTGCACCCGAAGTTTCATAATATCCGCCGCGGTTCTCCACACCGATACTTTCGGATGAGGTTACTTCTACATGATGAATGAAATTCCTGTTCCACAGCGGTTCAAATATTCCGTTTGAAAATCTTGTCACCAAAAGATTCTGAACCGTTTCTTTGCCGAGGTAATGGTCTATCCTAAAAATCTGTTCTTCTTCCCAATCACGCAGAATCTCATCTTTCAATTTTAGCGCTGAGTCCAAATCATACCCGAAAGGTTTTTCAATTATCAATCGTTTCCATCCGTCTGACTGCACATTCAATTTCACTGTAGCTAAATTTTTCGGAATAACCCCGTACATACTCGGCGGAGTTGACAAGTAAAATATAGTATTACCGCCGATTCCGCATATATTTCTGATGTCTTTTAATTTCCCGGTCAGCACTGAGTAATCAGCAGCATCATTTATTTTCAGCGAAGTATAATATATTTTTTGAACAAATTCTTCAATCTTCGAGAGGTCGTCTATTTCTTTAAACTTATTGATAGATGATTTCATGTTCAACCTGAATTCCTCATCGCTCATTTCTGTCCTTGAAACACCTAGCAATGCGAACTTATCCGATAGGGAACCTTGCACAAACAGTGAATAGATTGCCGGAATGAGTTTCCTCTTAGTCAAATCTCCCGATGCGCCGAAAATTACATAAATATGATTTCCGTTTTCCATTTTCTCCTTCAGTAAAAATATTTTGGAAAATTGATAGTCTGTTAGTGCATAAATTAATTCATCGAGGCGTTTTGCCTTAATTATTAACTACATTATAATAACTTTGCTACAAAAATCAAAACACTTCCCTCTCCAAACATTCATATACTAAACCGTTCAATGTTGATAAGCATCAAACAATGATGAGAAAATTTTTCCCAATTCCTTTTTATGTTGGCTTTCGTATTAATTTTATTCGTAAGTTTAAGAAGTATATTTTTAAAAATAAAAATACTGATATATGTTATATAAGAATTACAAGTTGTTGATTACCCGATTCTCTTCTCCGCGAAGCCGAAAAGCGGAAATATTTACCAAGAATTCTACACTAATTATTCATAAACAATAATATTATAATGAAGTTAACAAAACAAGAAGCACTCGACTATCACAGCAGAGGTAAAAAAGGCAAAATCGAAGTTGTCGCTACTAAACCTTGCTTGACTCAGAGAGACCTCTCTCTAGCTTACACCCCCGGTGTTGCAGACCCATGTTTAGAAATAAACGCAAATCCCGAACTAGTTTACGAATATACTGCTAAAGGAAATTTGGTTGCAGTAGTTTCGAACGGTACAGCCGTTCTTGGACTTGGAGATATCGGCCCTGAAGCCGGCAAACCGGTTATGGAAGGTAAGGGAGTTCTGTTCAAGAGATTTGCGGATATTGATGTGTTTGATATTGAACTCCGCAGTAAGAGTGTCGAGGATATCATTAAATGTGTTCAGATGCTTGAACCAACTTTCGGCGGAATCAACCTTGAAGATATCAAAGCACCTGAATGTTTCTATATTGAAGAAGCACTCAAAAAGTCAATGAACATTCCAGTGTTTCATGATGACCAGCACGGAACCGCCATCATTAGCGGCGCGGCATTAATTAACGCTGTTGAACTTGCAGGCAAAAAATTATCGGAAGTTAAAGTTGTATTTAACGGTGCAGGCGCTTCGGCAAATGCATGCGCTAACCTCCACATCCGACTCGGTGTTACCAAAGCAAACATTATCATGTGCGATACTAAAGGCGTTATCTACAAAGGCAGAACAACCGGCATGAATGAATTCAAAGAAGCATTCATGGTTGAGACAGATAGAAGAACCCTCGCAGAAGCACTTGTCGGTGCAGATGTTTTTGTCGGATTATCAGTTGCTAACACAATGACAAAAGATATGGTTAAGTCAATGGCTCCTAACCCTATCATCTTTGCAATGGCAAATCCTAATCCTGAAATTGCATACGAAGATGCAGTTGATGCCCGCAAGGATGTTATCATGGCAACAGGCCGTTCAGATTACCCTAATCAGATTAATAATGTACTCGGATTCCCTTTCATCTTCCGCGGTGCGCTTGATGTCCGTGCAACAGCAATCAACGAAGAAATGAAATTAGCCGCTTCTTATGCACTTGCAGAATTAGCTAAAGAAGAAGTCCCCGAAGTTGTTAAACAAGCATATGGCGGTGTTGATATTAAATTCGGCAGAGAATACATCGTTCCTAAACCTTTTGACCCGCGCGTGCTGACACATGTTGCGCCCGCAGTGGCAAAAGCAGCAATGGATTCGGGAGTTGCGCTTCAACCAATTACCGATTGGGAAAAATACAAAGAAGAATTATTAGAACGTTTGGGATCGGACAATAA
>CAIWTC010000530.1 GCA_903915485.1 uncultured Ignavibacteriales bacterium
CTGATTTCTTCATGCCGGATATCTATCGTTGCAATTGAAAAACTTGTTACTATATATATAGCTATTAACACCAAAACTATCGTCAGCAGGTACAAGTACTTTTTTGCCGATGCCGAAAACGAGAGAAAGTCCTTATACAAATCCACTGCAAACCCCACCTCGGTAACTTTATCAAGCGTCCGTAACTTATTCAATGCGCCGTCCAATGCCGTGGGTTCAATGAGCGATTCCTGAAGTTGCAGTTTGTACGATGCAGGCAGCGGATTATAGTCTAGTATCTTCCGGAAATCCTCTCCGGTTTCACTTAAGAAAACTTCTTCTGCCTGTTGTTTGCTTACGAACTGATATGACTTAATAAAATCAAGCGACTTTAACTGTTCTTCTAACTGAGTGTATGACTCTTCCCCGTTTAAGTCTTTCAGATAAAGTTGCACGGTTAAATTGTTCGACACTTCCATCTGCGCCCGCTGAACAAAAAGTCTTGACACATATGATGACTGTATCAGAAACACTCCAATTGTGGTTGTTACAACCGAAAACAAAAAGTAAAGTTTTGCTTTTTTGATTGTCCTGAAACATTCGTTTAATATAAATTTCATTTTATTCTCTTAATAGTTTGATTCATCAATCCAATGTGTGATTTTCCAACCAACTGCCTTGCTGCTTCTTGTAAATTGCAAGTTCACCCGCCCGTCAACCCGTGCCACATCGGACGGATTGAAGACAATCACAAGATTAAACGCCCTCACGCACTGCGCCGAAAGCGAATCGTCAGCCACTGAGCGTAATATATCATTATTCCAAATTAAATTCAATCTGTCTGAATTTTGAAATAGACTGGAGGTAATACGCATCTCCTCCACTCTGCCCCAGGTTACATCAAAGCCCTGGTCATAATCTCTGAATGAAAAAGAAAAGTCTTCGCTAAGCAACTTGCCGTATATCAAGGTATCTTTAGTAGTGTATGCAGTCTGCAGATTCTGAAAGATGCCATCTATACTTTTAAGGTCTCCTAGTGTGGTGTTGCTGCTTCCGGCATTGTAATCAATTGCAGGAGCAAACGGATTTTGACACGATAGCATCATCACAGAAAATATAATTGCCGAAATAAAAACGAACGGTTGCTTAATAACTCAGCCCCTTCAAATCACTCCACGAAGGAAGTGACCCTGTTTTGTAATCCGCCCAAGTTCCCACCACCCACTTCGAACGGTTGTCACATACTAGCGATAAATTTATTTGCCCGACATATTTTAACTGTGACATGCCCGACCTTGTAGGTAACTCTATTGAGTAATTCGCCAAATAATTTGCGCTGTCGGGGAGGAATAAAGTGTATTTTGCTTCCGTTAATGTAAGCATCAATCTATCATTCCCCAGTTTTGAAATTACATTGCTAAGATACTGCTGTTCAGATTTTACAGTCCATCCGTTCAGGAATGCAGGGTACTGCGTAACCGCTCCCTGCGAGGGGAGAAACTGAAATACGCGTGGTGTGTAGGAACTGTCAGTGAAAGACAACTGATAGTTCTGTGCATCTTTTTCTACAATTGCGTTTGTAAAATTACTAATCAGCACTGAGGGTCTATCGGGGAAGGAATAAGTACTCCTCGTTCCGCTTGCGGTTTCAGGAGTTCTTGTATTGAATAAGTCACAGCTGAAATTAATCAGACTGAAAAATAAAATTATTACTAAGCTTATTTTTTTCTGCATACTGCAATGAACCGCGGTGAATAATCCTTTACAAACTCGCCCCCTTTATAGTCGCCCCACACGCTCTCGACCGTAAGTCCTGCATTTTCCAACTCGGCAGTTAGCCGTTCTGAATCATACATCTTAACGCGCTCGTTGAATGTATTTATTTTTCCATCTGACTGAATGATGATATCCTTCATCACAAAATTATTTTTTATCTCACGCACCTGCTCGAACACGGTACCTCCCGAAATGTTTCGTGAGTAAGGCACAAGTGTCTTCTTTACATAATTCTCATTAAGAAAATCAAACACAAAACTTCCGCCGTCCTTTAAATTATTTTCTGCTGTTCTGAAGACCGATAAATTCTCTTCGTCCTTTTCAGAATAACCGAACGAAGTAAACACATTAAGCACCAAGTCAAATTTATCTGCGGACTTAAATGTTCTTATGTCTGCATTAAGATAATTAACTTTCAGTTTCTGCTTATCTGTTTCGCGGTGCGCTTCATCAAGCAGGGACTGACTTATATCAATCGCGGTTACATCATGCCCCAAACAAGCAAACGCGATAGCGTGTCTGCCCGCTCCGCATGCAAGGTCCAGCGTTTTACATGATTCAGGAAACTTGAATGCATCAGTAAGCGTTTTTGCAAATTCATCCGCTTCGTTCAAACTGCGGTGACTGTAAATATTTAAGTACTCAGGAGAGTTGAACCACTCCTCGAACCACTCACTCATTAAAGCACCGACCTGTCAATAACCGCGCGGCCAATAGTTGCCTCATCGGTAAATTCTAAATCACCGCCAATGGGAATTCCACGAGCGAGCCTTGAAACTTTTACACCCAAAGGCCGCAGAAGTTTCAGCAGATATAACGCTGTTGCCTCGCCTTCAGTATCGGGATTAAGTGCAAGAATTATTTCCTTCACTTCATCACTTCTCAAACGGATGAGCAATTCCTTTATATGCAAATCTTCGGGATGAACTCCGCCAAGTGGCGACATCACTCCGCCGAGCACATGATAAAGTCCCTTGTACTCGTTCGATTTTTCTACCGCAAGGATATCACTTGCATCTTCAACCACGCATATCTCCGCACGGTTTCGCTTGGGACTGCTGCACACTTCGCATACTTCATATTCGGTGAAATTAAAACACACCGAGCATGAATGAATTTTATCCTTGAGTGCAGTAAGCGTTTCAACAAAACGGTCAAAATCCTCGCGGGAATTTTTCAGCAGATAGAGTGAAAGCCTCTGTGCCGTCTTTTTGCCGATGCCGGGGAACTTGTTGAATTCATCAATCGCCGACTGCAGCGCACCTGAAATAATCAACGGCCGAATCCCGGAATATTCATTCCCGGAGGAAGCATGCCTTTGGTAATTTTACCCATTTCATCTTCTTCAATCTTCTTTGCAGTATCAAGCGCTTTGTTGACCGCTGCAACGATAAGGTCTTCAAGAATTTCTTTTTCGTCCGCATTTACTACCGAAGCATCGAGTTCAACGGAAACTAATTCTTTCATCCCGTTGACAGTAACCTTGATAACTCCGCCGCCTGCTTCTTCGGTGATTGTTTTATTAGCTAATTCATCCTGCATCTTTTGCATGTCATTCTGCATTTTCTGCACCTGACGCATCATGTCACCCATTCCTGGCTTCATTTTGTATTCCTTATAATTAATTTTTTATTTTCTGAAATTTTATTTTCTTATAAATAAAGATAAAGGTTTATCGGTAATTTTTTCTACAAATATTTCGCCCCGACGGGGCTTTGTTTTTTTTGCGGGGGGTTATTTTAGATAACAAAAAGAATCTGCCTGCTCACTATTACTTCAACTTTATAATTTCACTTAATAATTGCAACTTTACCCCTCTTCTCAATATACTGTCCAATGACTTTTGCAACATAAATGTATACTCCAGATGCTACAATCACACCTTCATTGCTCTTAAGATCCCAGAATAATTTCCCTTCTGAGGTAATCAAATCCTTATCAAGTCTTTTAACCAAATCACCTGCAGGAGCGTAAATACTTATTTCGCAACTAAAAGGAACATTTTCAAAGCTAATTCCCATACTACCCTGATTTTTTAAATCAGTAATACTGCTTATAATGAAAGGATTTGGGACAGGGCGAATATTTGCCACTGTCATTTCGCGATTGGTGGATTCGTTTGCTGGTGATTCCTTCTTTTCGAGTTCCACTTCTGACTTAGCCCCCCCCTCATTTGAGCTATTAAACTCCTGCAGCAGACGAAAGCCGTAATAGTAGTACCTACTATCAGGATTGAGCCCGTTGCGGTCAGAAGAAGGAAGTGTAAAGCAGAATGTGTAAATGGAATTAACCCGATGTATCACGTAGTGAAGCGTAGCGGAACGGAGTGATACATCGGGTGCCTTTTCAAAATTTTGAATTGGCAATAAATTAATTCATATTTAACACAACTTATAAAGGATATTTTACACTATGGAAAATCTCGACGAACTGTTCGAACAGTTCA
>CAIWTC010000531.1 GCA_903915485.1 uncultured Ignavibacteriales bacterium
ATCCTGACTGTCTTTAGCTATGCCGATTCCGGTATCTGTTACTTTAATTACCAGCATTTCGCCAGATTCATATTCTTCCTTTGCAACACTGACCGTAACACCGCCTTGATTAGTAAACTTGATTGCATTATTAATAAGATTATTCATGATGTGCAAAAGCATCCGCTTATCCATAATAATTTCCAGTGACTCATACGCTGTGTCAAGAGTCAGCGTAAGCGACTTTGCCTTCGCAACCTCGGAGAAGAGTTCCGTTATCTGTCCAAGCACAGGCATAATATTTATGCATTCAAAATTGTAGTCGAGCTTACCCGCCTCAACTCTTGATAAATCCAAAATCAGATTGAGTGTATCCATCAGCCTGTGACCACTCTTATTAATAATTTTTCCTATCTCTATTACTTCTGGCTTATCAGTCTCATCAAGCAGCATCTCGGAGAATCCCAAGATTCCAATCATCGGTGTGCGGAGTTCGTGACTCATGTTTGCAAGGAAACTTGACTTAAGCCTGTTCATAACTTCAGCCTGTTCCTTAGCTTCAATCAATTCCTTCTCTGCCATTTTTTCTTTCGTTATATCGTCAACAGTGCCTTCATAGTTGACAATAGCGCCCTTGGTGTTGATGATTGCTTTTGCACTTTCTCTTACAATGATTATTGTTCCGTCTGCTTTGATCCATTCTGATTCATAACCTTTGATTGAGCCGCTAACTTCTATTATCTCGCTGAAGTATTTCCGCCGTTCGCTTTCATTGTGTCCATTAGTTAGAAACTGTCTTTTTAGAATTAATTCTTCCAGCGACGAGTATCCGAGCATTGAAACCAGTGCGGGACTTGCCATGACAATTTTTCCGTGAGGCGAAGTACGGTAAATACCGAGTGCTGAGTTTTCATATATACTTCTAAAATTTTCTTCACTGTGCTTAAGTTGTATTTCTACCTGCATTCTTTTTAATGCTATTCCGAGGGTTGAGCCAATTTCCTCAAAGAAACTTATCAACTCAGTAGATAATTTTCCGCCTTCTTTATCGAAAAGTTTCAGCAGTCCAATTGTTTCGCCCGCTGATTTAAGCGGTATAAATGCACCTGATTTATAATCAGTAATTTCCGCAGCACTTGGTTCTTCAGAATCACCTTCTGATTCCGAATTCTCAACAAATAAGTTATGAACATTATTAGTCCACAAACTTCCCGATTCAGTTAGAAATGCTTTAACAGTATTAAATCCTAAATTTTGAATATTTTCTAAGATACTCTTTCTTTGCGCCTTACTATAAGGAGTACTGAACTTTGCGCTTTCAGCACCAAACGAGCAAAGATATTTTTCAAGGTTATGGAATAATTCAGTTGCGTCATTTGAACCGGCAAAAAAACTTTTTTTATCTGCAGTCAAAGTTAAACCGGTTGAATCGAATCCTGAAAATGATTTAATCTCCTGAAGAATATCACTAATTAAATTTCCCCACAAGCTAGGCTTATTAAGAATTGAAAGAATCTTTGTCATTAACAATTTTCGCCGCTCGACTTGCTTCCTTCCGGTTATGTCCTCGAGCATTATGATATAAACTTCAACCTTGTTACTGCTGCTGCGGTGAGCGGTTACGGTAAGCGATGTCCATATTTCTGAGCCGTCTTTTTGTCTGAATGTTTGTTCAGCAACGCCGCCCACTGATACGCTTTGCTCATAAGCCTGCAAATACTCTTCACCGCTTTTGTTTTCACCATTAAAAGTCAATTCATTAAAATTAGTAAGCAGCAATTCCTGCTTGGAGTATCCCATTATTTTTTCTAATGCACTGTTACATGCAAGTATTTTACAACTGCTGTTCATCATCACGACACCAAGAGGGTTTACCTCGAAGAAACTTCTGAATTCTTCCTGACTTTTACGCAGTTTCTCTTCCGACTTTTTTCGTTCCGTTATATCTTTTACTATTGCGCTTATAAATATCGTCGAATCAGATTCCCAATACGAAA
>CAIWTC010000532.1 GCA_903915485.1 uncultured Ignavibacteriales bacterium
CGCACGAAGTGGGAAAGAAACAGCCGAATGAATTAGGGATATACGATATGAGTGGAAATGTATGGGAATGGTGCAGTGATTGGTACGATGATAATTATTATAAGAATAGCCCGAGTAAGAATCCGCAAGGACCAAGTTCCGGCAGGCTCCGTGTGTTGCGCGGCGGCTCCTGGGACTATGATGATAATGATTGTCGTTCTTCTAACCGCAGCAGGGGCAATCCTGGTAGTAGGGGCAGCATTAGCGGCTTTCGTCTGCTGCAGGAGTAATTACCCTATGCCCTCTTACCCCCTTACCCCGCTTTGCGGGGATCGATTTTTTTGGAAGATGTCTGAACTGTGATTTATATGATTTATGTGATTACCATGATTGATGATGATTAATACACAAACAAAAAATCAAAGAATATGTCATTCCCGAATCCCGGTATAAATAAATATGTCACCGGGATATCGGGAATCCATTTTGTGTTATGGTAGAAAATTGGGAGGTGGATTCCCGCATCCGCGGGAATGACAAGCAAGGGCGGATTCCCGTTTTCATGGGAATGACAAATGATACATGCATGTTGAGCATATGAAAATGTGGCAATGCGATTAAATCCCGTTAGGGATGAAATATTTGTAGAAAGAATTTCCCCGCCAATGCCCTGAACGCCTTTAGGCGTGGCATATTTCCTCAATGAAGAGAATATCTGAACTATGATTCTCGTGATTGGCATGATTAGCATGATTGATGTTGGTGAATTTTAGGGGTTGCGTTCATGGTGTGCATGGGATAAACCCAATGCCTGCGATGAGAAAAACCTCCCGATGATGATAAAAACATTTGTATCGGGACAGGCATAAATGAGTTTCCGAATCACAGTGAAATAATTCATTTGCAAATGAGAATATGAGTCCCGTTTACGGGGCTTTCCCCACGCAGCCATGTCCTTTAGGGCATGGTGACAATATGCAACCATACAATTAAATGTGGATTCCCGCATCCGCGAGAATGACAAAGATGAGTCTAAACCACAATGGATACAATTTTTTTACAAAATATATAGTGTCCTTCGTGCCCCTTGTGGTTAAGTACCCAAAATGAACATGCAATAATTCCTCCCTGAAACTTTGATTATACTTCAAAAAGTTATAAATTTAGTCCCAAATCTTATCGTTTTGACTTACAGAAAACGATAGGAGTGACTTTGGCTTTAGAGGGTTGTTATAATTCTTTTCGGATGCTATTCTGAAGAGGGTTTAATTTATAAATATTTTTACAAATAGAGTAATAGTTAGTTTACAATACATTAATACACGGGTTTGAGATGAAAATTATTTTTCCGGTTTTTCTTTTTCTTTTCGGCATTGTTTCGTTTGCACAGACTGCCGAGAGAAACAACATTAAAAGTTCAGGTCAATATTATTTTGGCGAGGCTACTTCCGGGAATGTCCGCGAAGCAGAGGACCGCGCGCTTGCCAATTTAACTCAGCAAATAGCCGTTCAGATTTCTTCCGAATTCAGCAGCAAAAAAGTTGAAACCATAAAAGATTATAAGGAAACCGTTGAGAATATCGTTAAGACATACTCTACTGCTACTTTGAAGAATGTAAAGACAGACCTCATCAGAAACGAGAGTGACTTTAATGTATTCCGTTATATTGAAAAATCTGAAGTGGAAAAAATATTTCTTGCACGCAAGGAGAATGCCTGCACGCTTTTTGCAAATGCCGAGAATTTCAAAAACAACGGCAGTTTTGGTTACGCGCTTAAAAACTACTATTTCGCACTCGTACTGATTAATTCCCTACCGGAAAACCAGGTGATTTATAAATCACAAAATCTTTATACGGTAATTCCCGACAGAATAAACAGCATCATCAACGCTCTTAGTTTCGCGTGCATTTCGGATAAGCAATCGGGTGATGAAAGAATAATTCAATTTCTGATTAACGGTTTTGGATTGCCTGCCGCACAGTTAGAATTTCTTTTTTGGGACGGAAATCAGCAGGTGGATGTAACCGGCAGGGACGGAAAAGGAGTGCTGCAGTTTTTTGGTTCGGGCAATGTGTTGGATAAACTGGATGTTTGGATAAAGTATGATTATTATGAATCCAAAGAAGAAAATAAGGAAGTCAGCGAACTCTGGGACTTGGTGAAGCGTCCGATTTTCAAAAACCAAATAAAAGTTTCATTGGAAAAAATTGTACAGGCAGTACAGGCAACTCAGGTAGTCCCAGTGACTCAAACTGTGCCGGCGACTCAGACTGTACCTGCAACTCAGGCGGGACAAGCAGCGCAGGCAATACAAACTGCCGGAGGGGAGCAAACGGCAGCCTCATCGCAGTCACCGCAAACAGTTACGCCATCAAAGCAGGGCACAATCACACTTGCAGAAGCGGATACAGTTAAGAAAAATCATTTTGCATCGCTTAAAAAAAATAGCTTTTCGCTTGAACTGATAAACCGGCAGAACTGCCCGTATCTCGAAAAAATAGCAAATGAAACATTGCCGCTTTTAGAACTCATGAAGAAAAAGAATTTGACGGAGTTAAATAAGTTTCTTGGAACAGATGAATTCCTGAAGAAGAAAATATCTGACATGTTAAAGTATAATTCAATTGTATTTACTGAAGAGAATATTGATGGTATAGTAAGTAAAACAACCGAGGGTTGGGAAATGCGCAAAGTCGAAATCCTTACAAATTATTCCACAATTAGAAAGCAGTCAAAAGAATATCTGGTATTTGATTATGACACAACCGGAAATCTTTATGATATAAATTTTGGAATAAGCGAAACCTCATACAGGAATTTCCTTTCAAGGAACTCATCCTTGCAGGATTGGGATAAAAAACAGGTGATGATAAAGTTTGTGGAAAAATACCGCACGGCATATCTTGATAGGGATACGACAACTCTAGGTTCGTTATTCTCTGATGACGCGGTAATTATTGTCGGGCGCGTGCTTGAAACGCGGAAAATAAAACCGAATGAAATGTACAGTTATGTTCCTGAGGAACAGCAGCCAAAATTTGAGCAAATAAAATTTACTAAAGACCAGTACATAAAAACTCAGGCAAAACTATTCGCCTCGCGCAAAGATATATTCCTTGGATTCAGTACGCTTGGTATAAGCAAGACAAATTCAGAGGCCAATCTTTTCGGACTTTCAATGCGCCAGCATTTCAACTCCACCGGCTATGGTGATGAGGGGTATCTCTTTTTGCTGGTTGATTTCAAACAGGTCCTGCCGCGGATTTATGTCCGCTCCTGGCAGCCGCAGGAATACAACGAGGAAACACTTATTCAACTTAACAATTTTAAGATGAATAAATAGGCTGTTAATGGTGAGTGGTAAATTGTTAATGGTAAATGATTGTTGGACTTGAGGCGACGGTTTGTGTGGATAAGGGTGGAAATATAAATTGACGGTTGTCCCAAATGTTCCATGGCATAAATGCCATGTCTGCGATGAGAAAAACTTCCCGATGATGATAAAAGCATTTGTACCGGGACAGGCTTAAATGCGCTTCAAAATCTCAATTAAATAATTTTGTACAAATGAGATTATGAGTCCCTTTCAAGGGGCTTTCTCAACGCAGCCATGTCCTTCAGGGAATGGCGATAAACGAGATGATATGAATATTCCGGCAAACAGTTTTTAACAAGGAAAAATAATTGTTAAATTTGAGGGTAATATATTAATTATGTCATCTAAATAAATGGAGAGAATATGCCGGGCAGTTATATTAAATTATATTACCATATTGTATGGAGCACCAAGCATAGATATCAAGGAATTAATAGTGATATAGAAGCTATGCTATATGATTTCATCAAATCAAAAATAGTTGCTTATGGATGCAAACTTCATGCGATTGGCGGAATAGAAGACCATATTCACATAGTTGTTGAAATGTCTCCCTCCATTAATATTGCAGAATTTATAGGGAAAATTAAAGGAAGCTCATCTCATTATCTTAATAAAGAAATTTCAATAACCAAAGACTTCAAGTGGCAAGCCGGGTATGCGGCTTTGACTATCTCTGAAAACAATCTTTTCTCAATCGTAAATTATGTCAAGAAACAAAAGCAGCACCACTTGGAAAACAATCTGAATGCATCAATAGAAGATTTTCCGTTGGATGATTGACAATGAATGCGGAGTTGTTTGGTATTTGATTTTCATGGGCGGTTATTCCAAATGTTCCATGGCATAAATGCCATGTCTGCGATGAGAAAAACCTCTCAAGAGGTTTCCAAATCACAGTAAAATAATTTTGTATGTAAATGAGATTATGAGTCCCTTTCAAGGGGCTTTCTCAACGCAGCCATGTCCTTCAGGGCATGGCGAC
>CAIWTC010000533.1 GCA_903915485.1 uncultured Ignavibacteriales bacterium
CGTTCTCATAGACCAGAAAAAGAAGCAGAATTACAAACCAGGCTCCATTCCCCTACTGCCGAATTCGTAACGAGACCTGTAGCACATAAAGTCAGTGGGCGAAATCCACCAGGTATTTGCGAATTAGCGACACTTATGGAAATGCTGGTTATACCTGAACCCGAACCAGAAGAATTACCAGCATGGGTGGATATAGTTGGCGATAATAGACCAGCTAGAGATTCGATTCGAGCATATAAAGCAACCCAAGCCTTAACAATGGTCGATCGTTTGCCTGCCCTTCATCGCTCAAGTTTCAACCCACCTTCCGCCACATTCCCAGAAGTAGCAAATTTGACTATTGAATTATCCGTGGATGCAGAAAACGAAATAGGGCGACGATTATTTGAATATTTCGTTCGGGAAATAACCGACTTGATTTATTCGAATATGTAAATCTTCGGCAATAACTTCGGACGAATGACATCCAAGGTTGCCAATCAAAAGTACAATAGCTAAACATAATTTTACTAACACGATTCTCGGGTTCTGATTCATATATATCCGAACGATATTTATTAATTCTTGTTTACACGCTTGAAAGAAAATCTAGAAAATTTTATCGAGTTCAACTAACTTTGCCTTCTTGGCTGATATCTTTAAAGGATACTTAATTATTGATTTATCCTCTTCAATGACCGAGCTTTCCTTTGGTGTCGAATAAGTTATCGGGGATTCAAGATCCTCAACAATGTTCTTCATAAGCTTGTCACCATCTTTAGCAATTACCGCAATAGCTAAATTTTCTGATTGAAGATATTTTTTAATCGCTGCATTTACTTCATCTAAAGTCATAGTTGAAAGAGCTTCGCCGAACATCTGTAAATGTGATTTATTCAAGCCGTAAAATTTATCGTCTAATGCATAACCTAATCTTTTAGAAATTGTAGGGGCATAATGAAGAATATATTTTTTTAAGAAATTTCTAGTCAATTCAAAATCTTCTTTATTCAAGCCATTCTTTATCAATAAATCTAATTCCCTGACCGCCGCGCGCAAAGCAAAATGTGCAGTTTCGTTAGGAACCGGTCTAATCCAAACTTCAAACATGTGCTGTCTTCTGGGGACATTTACAGGCGGCTTATTAAGTCTTCCACCGTTTGGATAATGCTCGATATAGGAGTAATCTCCATAATTCAACCCGCGCTGTTCACGAATGACTTGATACAAATGCGAGCTTGAATTTCTGTGCTCTCCAAACCATGAATTAGCAACAGCCAAAGCATACCATTCTCTTGTGCCTCTGACGATGCTTATCGGATATCCCATCGATATTGCAGTTGCATTAGCTGATTTATTTAGAACGACTAAGTTGCGGCCCGAAACTTTTGCAGCTTTTATTTCAACCGGAGTAACCGCCTGGCCATCATTAAGCTTTTGCAAATCTGTCCAAAGATTTTCAGTCAGAGTATTATCATATCCACCGCCTATACCCAGCACAAAATTATTCCTGTTATAGTACTTAGCATAAAAGGATTTAACATCATTCAGCGTTATTGAATTAACACCACTTTCTGTTCCCTGCTCAGGATGAGCATATGCAGTCCCGGAATAAACTGTGTTATATAGCAGTGCTTTACCAAGTTCTTCATCGCTTGAATATTTTAATGTGTTTTTTAAGTAACTGAGCGTGTTTGCTTTTATCCTAGCAAAATCATCTTCGTTAAACGCAGGAGTCAAAACCTGCTGAGTAAATAAATCATAATAAACTTTCAGATTGTCCTTATGAATTCTTCCCGAGACAACAACAATTTCTCTGCCGCACTGTACAGATATAGAAGCGGCTATCGGAAACAATTTTTCTAATACTTGCTCGTAACTGTTTACTTTAGTTGCGCCATCGCTAATCATTTCTGAAGTGATATATGCCAAACCTTCTTTTCCCGCAGGATCATTTTGAGCGCCCGCATTAAACATTATTCTGAAAGATATTGTCGGGTCATTAGAACTTTTTACTTCAACAATTCTATTCTTGTCTGAAGAGTTAATATTTACTAACATAAAAATTGTCAATATACTGGTGAGAAAAATCTTTTGCATTATTTTGAACCTTTCAAAATTACAAGGTTTTCATTTGACGATGTGAAATACTTTATCACGGCATCTTGGATATTTTTTGGTGTAACCTCATCAAGTCCATTATAAAAATCATCCACAACCTCGATATCACCCGTCATGATTATAAACTGAGGCAGCATTGATGCAATTGCATTTGGATTATCAA
This sequence comes from uncultured Ignavibacteriales bacterium, assembly GCA_903915485.1. Lineage (GTDB taxonomy): Bacteria > Bacteroidota > Ignavibacteria > Ignavibacteriales > Ignavibacteriaceae > CAIYTF01. Next base: position 2,264 of record CAIWTC010000533.1, read on the forward strand.
GTCCCATCAGAAACCCGTATTTATTCCGCTGTTTCAATTTATTCAATTTCTCAATTTCTACGAGAGTTGATTTCGCACTCTCAATAGTGTTATTTATTTCCGCAAGTACTGAAGGAATATCATTTTCATTCATAACTTCGACATAAATCTCAAACATATACGGGTCACGACTAGGCCCGGGATTTGCGCTTATTGATTTTACTTTTTGGTCTTTAATAACTAATTTTTTATACAATTCACTTGTCTCACCAAAGAGCAAATCTGCAATATGATAAGTTGCAAGGTATTCTTTATTTGTAGTTGAAAAAGCATCGTTTTTATACCCTAAGAGGATCAACGGCAAACTTTTTCCGGAATAGGATATTTCTTTTTTTCTTGGAGCAGTTTGCTTAGGTTCAGCCTCAATCTTCGGAGCAACATATCCCGGTTTCCATGCACTGTAATACTTAGAAACTAATTGTTTAGCATCTGCAGGCTTAAAATCGCCTACAATAACTATAACTACATTCGATGGGCGGTAGTATCTATTGAAAAAACTAATACTGTACTGATATTGATTCGGCATATCTTTGATATCTCGTTCAAAACCGATTGTAGTATGCTTATAAGTGTGTTTATCAAATGCCATGTCCCTAATTGCTTCGATAGCATTTTCCCATGGATTTGTAATGCCCTTCCGGTACTCTCCATAAACAGCACCTGATTCTGTCTGAAAGTCTGCTTCCTGATATTTTAGATTTTGAAATCTATCTGATTCCAATTCCATAACTCTCGGCAAATCTTCAGCGGCAAAGTTAAGATGATATACGGTCTGGTCATCACTGGTGTAAGCATTAGCATCCGCGCCAATGCTTGTTACGATGCTGTCATAAACTTTTGCAGGATATTTATCAGTTCCATGGAACATCATATGTTCAAAGAAATGTGCGAACCCTGATTTTCCGGGTTCCCATTCATCTCTGCTTCCTGTGCGTACTATTGAATAATAGCTCACAAGTCCCGGACTGTCAAATGGAATCATGATTACTTTAAGTCCGTTCTCCAAATTCATTTTTTCATATGGAAACGGGAAAACTTTTTTTCCATTTTCAGGTTTTGCAAACATTGTCGTTGTCATTACTGCCATTGTTATTAGTATTAGAAGTTTTTTCATTTTTGTTCTATAATTTTTTTCTTAATAATTTCTTAAAACGAATTCCATCCTGTGTAACTTAATTTAAGTTCACAACTATTCTTTTGTA
>CAIWTC010000534.1 GCA_903915485.1 uncultured Ignavibacteriales bacterium
AAGTTCTGCCAAAACTTTTCCGACTAATGCATCCGTATAACTTACACATGCATAGTAACCGTGAATTAACTCTTTTGTCTTTGCTTCATCACATGGACCAACATCAGGGATGTCAGAATAAGCACGCATCTCCTGCCAGTTCGCAAAAGCAACATCGGGAACATTTTTCGGCTTCAGCGGATAAGGCAATGGGATTTTACTTCTATCATATAAGTCCCAATATTTTTTGGGGGCAATAAACGGAAGATGTGGTTTTCTGAATCCAAGCCCGAGGAAAAACGGCTGCCTTTCTTTCTCATCTTTTATCGTCGCTTTTTTAGCCAGTTCATTTAATGCTTTGATTCCCATCTCAGTTAACTTGCCGTCCTCGTATGTATTATCAGGCACATCTGCACATTCAGTTGAAGGGCCCTTCATTTTACCGTTGCCCTCTGAATCTTCTTTGGTTTCCTTTCCTCCGACTTTTAACTTATCTGCATTTTCTGTAAGCGCGTAAGTCGGTGCCTTAGGATATTTATGAGGAACACTGTAAGATGCTGCATCTTCTTTTCCTGAGTGAAATAACTTTCCGATGCCCTGCGAAAAATATCCATTATTTTTGAAATGCTGTTGAAGTGTAACTACATCCGGCATAGTATCACGGATGTGAGTTTTCAGGTCCCAAACTTTTGTGGTGTCCGGTCTGCGTCCTGTCAAAAGACTTGCACGCGTAGGACCGCACACGGCCTGCTGACAATAAGTCATATCAAATACGACTCCACTCTTGGCAAGCGCATCAATATTGGGTGATTTAACCATGGGGTGACCATAGCATCCAAGTTCGGGACGCAAATCATCAATCGCCAGGAACAAAACATTCTTTCTTCTTGCTATTGTTTTGCCCAACATGGATGTTGACGATGAAGAAAGTGTATCACCAAATATTTTTCTTACGGGTGAAAGTCCAACTGCCGCACCTAATCCAAATAGCGCAGAGTTCAATAAAAAATCGCGTCTTGATTGACTCATAATATTTCTTTCTTTAATTCAATAATTTAAAATCATTTTTCTAATTTTATAATCCGGATGAACCAAAACTAAGTTACATTTATTGTCATTCCCGCGCATGCGGGAATCTACCTATCTTTATGTTCAGTGTTAATAAAACAAACTTGGATTCCCACTTTCGCGGGAATGACAAAACAAATTTATATTAATACTAGTATCGTTTTGCATTTAATTGTTCTACTAATTAAATACTTCATAGCTTTTACCCGACTCTGTACGGCATGATAAATTACGGTTTAGCCGCTTGCCATCCGGCCTTTAACTGCTCGTGAAGTTTGGCAACCAGTTCTTTATTCTCCGGATAATCAACTATGCATTCCTTGGATAGTGGGTCATTCTTCAAATCATAAAGTTCTCTCGCTAATATATCTTTCGATTTTACTTCTATCCATTCATTGTAGCGGTATTGGTCTGTTCTAATAGAATATCCCATTATCTTTTTACCGCGCGGAAACTGACTGAACGCTGCTTTCTTCCATGGTTTATTCGGCTCAGTAAAAAGCGGCATCATGCTCACACCTTCCATTCCTTCTGAAGGCGGAAGCCAGCATAAATCCGTAAGAGTAGGGAAGACATCAACAAATTCAACGAGTGCATTTGTCCGCACTCCCTTAGGTAAATCGGGGTCAGATATTATCAGCGGTGCGTGAGTGTCCAATTCAAAATTTGTATGCTTACTCCATTCAGAATACTCACCGAGTTTCCAGCCGTGGTCACCCCACAACACTATAACTGTATTTTTCCGCAAGTCAAGTCTGTCAAGTTCTGCCATTATTTTTCCTATCTGCGCATCAACAAAACTTACGCACGCATAGTAGCCGTGAATGAGTTCCCTTGTTTTAACTTCATCTAATTTTCCTACATCAGGAATGTCCGTGTAAGAGCGCAGTTCGCCCCAACTTGCAAACGCAAGGTCGGGAGCATTTTTAGGATGCAGCGGATACGGCAGCGGAATTTTTGAACGGTCATATAAATCCCAATATTTCTTCGGTGCAATAAACGGAAGATGAGGTTTTCTGAATCCCAGTCCAAGAAAGAACGGTTGATACTCACCATCTTTTTCTGACTTTGCTTTAGTAGCAAGTCTGCCAAGCGACTCAATCGCCATCTCTGCTAATCTGCCGTCTTCAAAAGTATTGTCAGGCACATCGGCAGATTCGGTTGAAGGCCCACGCATTCTTGACCTTTCAGTATCTTCACCTTTATCAGTCGAAGAAACTTTTCCGCCTTCTGACTGCAGTTTAATATTCTCGGGCAGCGCATATTTCTCTGCACCTGATTTATCATACGGGTAGCGGTGAGGAATGCTATATGACGCAGGGTCTTCATATCCCGAATGAAACAACTTGCCCATTCCTTCAGAAAAGTATCCATTATTTTTGAAATGCTGCTGAAGCGTAACCACATTCGGCATGGTGGTTCTTATATGAGTTTTCAAATCATAAATTTTTGTTGTATCTGGTCGTCTTCCCGTAAGTAAACTTGCTCTAGTCGGTGCACACACTGCCTGCTGACAGTATGACCTTTCAAAAACCACACCGCTTCTTGCAAGCGCATCAATGTTGGGTGATTTCACCATCGGATGTCCATAGCACCCCAACTCAGGACGAAGGTCATCGATTGCAATGAATACAACATTCTTCTTTTTAGCAATTGCCTGCTTAAGCATTGATGCAGAAGGAGCATTATTTTTCCCAAACACTTTTGATGCTGAAGAAAGTCCCAATGCCGCACCCGCTCCGAAGAGTGCTGAGTTTAACAAAAATTCTCGTCTTGACTGAGCCATTAATTTACCTGTGTATTAATATTATAAATATCTTTTAGCCTATTTTCAGTTTATAGAATTTTACCAATCCATAAACATCCGCATCGACACCTCTGAACTGCAAATAATTCCCCGCTTTAAAATAGTACTTGTCTGCTGTGCCGAAATACTCCTCCGTATAAGTATGCGAACAACTTTTTCCGTTTACCGTTACCGTAATTGTTCCGTTCTTCATTATGATGTTATAATGAACTTCATCACCCAATGATAAATTTTCCACAACCTTAAGAGTATAATCTTTTTTGACCGCATTGTTATTCTTGAAGTTAGCCTGCACAAAACATTTGCCTGATTTGTTCCCCACCCAGGTAAGTTTCAGTAACTGCGATACTTTCTCACTACCATGGATTTGTCCAATAACTATTTTAGGTGTATCCGGCGCAGTCTTCATGACTTTACACTGAGCAGTTAAACTATGCAAAACAGTATCGAATAATTTCCAATTTGCTCCATTGGATATCTGCCGGAGTTCAACACGAGGGTGAGTAGCAGATGATGTCGCTTCACCGTTTGCAGGTGTCTTCAACACCATTGAACCGTCTGCTGCATCAGTATAAAAATACTGACTCTGATATCCCTTCGATAATTGCGCCGGCGAAGCTTCGGTGAACTTATTATTGGAATCTAATGTCTGCAGTTTCCATGCACTTAAATCAAAATTAGAACTTGGCGGAAGTGTTGGTTTCAACTGCGCAAAAGCGATGGAAGCGAAAAGCATAAACAGTAAACTCAACCTCATGTTAATCATTTCAGCAACATCATCTTCTTGGTGATGCTGTATCCGCCTGATTCAAGCTTGTATAAATAAAGTCCGCTTGGCAAATCACTTCCGTTGAATAGTAAACTGTAATTGCCCGAAGCTTTATTTTCGTTAATAAGTTCAGCAACTTTATCCCCAACGAC
>CAIWTC010000535.1 GCA_903915485.1 uncultured Ignavibacteriales bacterium
CAAAAGTCGCTCAATAGCGGAGAGAGTTCCGTTTATTGCACTTGGACAACTTCCGCATGCACCCTGATATCTCAACCGTAAAATATTTGCAGTAAGCCCCAATACTTCTACACCGCCCCCGTCGTTTGCTAATGCAGGACGGACTTTCTTATCCAAAACTTCTATTACTTTTTTGAGTACAATGTTATCGCTCTCGCTTGTTCCTTCGGGAGCTTTCTCTTCAGGAATTAGTTTTTTATCAAATGCGGTTATAAAGTTTACAAATGGTTTTTGAATTTTTCCCCACTCGGTGTCTTTCGTTTTTTCTATGGTGATGAATCTATCCATATAGAAAACTGATACGACTCCTTCAATTTCAAAAATACCTTTTGCCAAAGCATCGTTTTCAGCTTCGCTCTTTGAATTGAATTGTCTTGAACCGAAATAGAGTAATTTTTCATTAATTAAAAATTTTAGTGCTTGAGGATTTGGAGTAAGTTCTACATCAACTGCATGCAGCATAAATGTCCTGTTATATTGTTATTTCTGAAATATTGATTAAATAAATGCCGAACCCAATACATTATTTAGTCCGGATACAAAAATAGCTAAAAAAATGCTATTAATAAAGATTGTATTGAAGCCCTACCGTTGTGGTGATTTGCTTGGGCTTGTTAATTTCCTTCGAATAGTTGCTGTTCACCGTAAAATTGATGTTATTTTCAATATAATACCAAAAAGAAAGATTAATATAGTTAGAAACTGTCGGTATCATTCCCGAAGATTTTATCAGCGCAAATCGGTAACTTGAAACTATATTTACTCTATTGTTCAATTCATAAATAAAGTCAATCCCGGAGCGGCCAATTACATCTTGAAAAAAAAGACTGTCCATCGGCGTAGAAATTTCTGTTGTTGAGTTAACCTGAAGCGCCCAGTTTAAGGGGATAGAATAAGTAGCATTAAAACTTAAATTTGGATATCCGGCCTTTTTCTTATTATAAGTAGTCAGCGGGAAAAGGAACCCAATATTTGTCGCCCACCCATAATACCTCTTATTAACTCTTTCATTGATTCCAAAAAGTACTTGCCTTATTCTAAGCGTTGCCATTGCACCGAGTGATTCATCCAATGCAATTCCCGAAGCCTGAATTTCTCTTTCAATATCCCGAATCCAGATTGTTTCAAATGTTGAACCATACAACGAACTGTACTCATTTTCCTTCTCAATTATACTCGCTATTTTCAATATCGCCGCTTTTGGAAGGTACTCATATATTACACCTTCAGAAAGAAAATGACTTTCAATTCGCACTGCTTTGGCAAGCGCTGTGGCATTAATGTATCTACCATATCCAAAACCAACCGACACATCCGTTGCGGGTGCCGCATAAGTGTTTTTTCCTACAGCAGAGTACTTTGAAAACCCAAACCAGTCTTCTGCCTCCAAAACATATTTCTGAAAACTTGCATTGAAACTTATATTGTAGTTGCTATTATTTCTGGCTGAACTTGACCCGCTGGCATCAAGATTTACAAACCACGCCAAAGGCAATGAAGAATAAAAAGTAGTTGCACTCAATGTACCTGATGCAATGTTTGAAGTAACTGTATCGCCGTTCTGCGCAAAGTTCCAGTTGCCGTCAAAACGCATTGTACCCGCTTGTGAAACAGGGACAACATAGTCAGAGACTTTTACATTCTGTGAGTAAATGCTATATGTGGTAAGAACCAGTGCAAAAATTAATGAGGCTGATTTTTTCATTTTTAAATCTAATTAATAATTTCATAATTTACTAAAGTGATTTCTTCCACAACTCCCAATTTTTACTGCCCCTCGTGACCAGCACACTCCGATTTCCACCATTTATTTTGAATTAAAACCACTCATCCAAATAATTTACTGCTTGATTGAAGAATTTGTAATTTTAGCAATCCATTATAAATATTTATAGGAATCCTATATGAAATCAGTTTTTACAGTAGTTTGCTTTTTTGTTTGTTTAAGCATCTCCGCCTTTCCGCAGGGAAAAAACAAATCTCACGAATCCTCAGAAGATTCAACAAAAGAAGTTATTAATTGCCAATATAAAAGTTTCAATTTTGGTGCGGCATCTTCAGGCATCTCATTCGGCAACTCAGAAACACACAACGGTATCAGATTCAATTACCGCGACTGCGGCGTTAAAGAAGTCAACGGAATTAATGTTACGCTATGGCAAGGATACGAGAGCACACTTAATGATTTCAATATGACCGGTATTTCTATAGGATGCGTGCCTGTCGCCTCAAGAATGACGGGTATTAATTTGGGTTTGCTCGCCTCTATCGGTATTCACAATATGACCGGAATAAACTTCGGAAGTCTGGCACTCGTAAGCCCTTCGGGGAGCATCACCGGTGTTAACATCAGCGGGTTGGCTTCTGTCTGTAACGGAGGAAGCATCACTGGAATAAATTTTGGCGGACTAGCCTTGGTTTCAAACGGCGGTGGGATTAGCGGTATTAGCGTCGGAGGACTCGCGCTTGTAAGTGAAGGCGGCGGAATTCATGGAGTTAACCTCAGTTCCCTGGCACTTGTTTCTAACGGTGGCGGCATCATCGGGCTCAATACTGCAGGACTTGCGTTAGTATCAAATGGCGGAGGCATCAAAGGAATAAATGTCAGCGGATTGGCATTGGTTTCAAACGGTGGTGGAATCACAGGGATTAATTTTGGTGGTCTCGCAGCTGTTTCTAATGGAGGTGGCATCACCGGTATCAATTTAGGAGGACTTGCATTGGTTTCAAACGGAGGGGGAATTACCGGCGTTAACATTGGCGGCCTCGCATTAGTAAGTTCACAAGGAAACATCACAGGTATAAACATTGGCGGACTTGCTGTCGTTGCAGATTCTGCCGATATTAAAGGATTAAATGTTACTCTCGGAAGACTACAATCCTCAGGCA
>CAIWTC010000536.1 GCA_903915485.1 uncultured Ignavibacteriales bacterium
AGTGGATGGTATTAAGTTATATACCGGTTATTCCACCGGAACTTCGTCCTTTGGTTCCTTTGGAAGGCGGAAGATTCGCTTCAAGTGATTTGAACGATTTATATCGCAGAGTAATTATCCGTAACAACCGGTTACGCAGATTAATAGATATTAAAGCACCTGAAGTTATCTTAAGAAATGAAAAGAGAATGCTTCAGGAAGCAGTTGATGCTTTGTTTGACAACTCAAGAAGAGGAAGTGCTGTAAGAAGCGATAATAACCGTCCTTTGAAATCACTTAGTGATGTACTCAAAGGAAAGCAAGGTCGTTTCCGTCAGAACTTACTTGGAAAACGAGTTGATTATTCAGGCCGTTCGGTAATCGTTGTTGGACCTGAATTGAAACTTCATCAGTGCGGTCTTCCGAAAGACATGGCTGTTGAATTGTTCAAACCTTTCATCATTAGAAAATTAATTGAACGCGGAAACAACAAAACAGTTAAGTCTGCTAAAAAAGTTGTAGAGCGCAAAGACCCAATTATTTGGGAAATATTAGAAAAAATTATTGATGGTCACCCAGTACTCTTAAACCGTGCGCCGACACTTCACAGACTTGGTATTCAGGCATTCCAGCCGGTACTTATAGATGAAAAGGCAATTCGCCTTCATCCTATGGTCTGTACAGCGTTCAACGCGGATTTTGACGGTGATCAGATGGCGGTACATATTCCGCTTTCACATGAAGCCCAGCTTGAAGCTCATTTATTGATGCTTTCGAGCCACAACATTCTTTCGCCTCAGAACGGAAGTCCGGTTGTTGTTCCTACACAGGATATCGTTTTGGGTGCTTATTACTTAACTAAACGCAAAGAAGGCGACCTTGGAGAAGGAATGCTTTTCAGCTGCGAAGATGAAGTAGTAATTGCATATAACCAAAAAGTAATCGGCTTACATGCAAAAATCAGAGTTAGAATTGACGGACAAATTATTGAAACCACTACAGGGCGCGTTATCTTCAATAGAATAGTGCCTAAAGAAATGGGTTATTACAATGATTTGTTAGTTAAAAAAACTTTCGGTGGATTCGTTGGACAAATGTTCCTTAAACTTGGCAATAAAGTCACTGCGAAATTCCTTGATGATCTTAAAGAAATTGGTTTCCGTTATGCTACCGCAGGCGGTCTTTCAATCAGCTTTAGTGATATGTTAATACCGGAAGAAAAAGTACAATTAGTAGAAGCAGCAAACAGAGAAGTAGAAAAAGTTCTCGAACAGCATGAAATGGGTGTTATCACCGATAATGAAAGATATAACATTATCATCGATAAATGGACTCATACCACAAACGATGTGGCAAAAGTGCTCTTGGAAAAACTGAAACTCGCTGACGGTGGATTCAACTCAATCAACATGATGATTGACTCCGGTGCAAGAGGGTCTGCAGAGCAGGTTCGTCAGTTGGCAGGTATGCGCGGTTTGATGATGAAACCACAAAAGACCATTTCAGGTCAGGCAGGTGAAATCATCGAGAACCCGATTATCGCTAACTTCAAAGAAGGACTTTCAGTACTTGAATACTTCATCTCAACACACGGTGCGCGTAAAGGTCTTGCAGATACAGCTTTGAAAACAGCTGATGCAGGATACTTAACGAGAAGACTTGTGGATGTTGCTCAAGATATTATTATCAGCGAAATTGATTGCGGAACAATCCTCGGAGTTAATGTAACCGCTATTAAAGATGTTGAAGAAGAACGCGAGCCATTGGCAGAGAGAATCATCGGCCGTGTAGCTCAGGAAGATATTTATGACCATAGAACAGATACACTTATGGTTCCTGCAGGCGATATGATTTCCGAAGATGTAGCAAAAGCTATTGAAGAGGCTAACATTGAAGCAGTTGGTATCCGCTCTGTTCTAACATGCGAATCAAGACACGGTGTTTGCGCTAAGTGTTACGGTAGAAACCTTACCAACGGTAAAATGGTTGAAGTCGGTGAAGCTGTAGGCGTTATTGCCGCACAGTCAATCGGTGAGCCTGGTACACAGCTAACGCTTCGTACATTCCACTTTGGAGGTACATCATCCCGTATCGCTACACAGTCACAGGTTGAAACAAATGTAGGCGGCGTAGTTAGATTCTCAAGAATCAATTATGTTGAAAGAAAAGTACTTGACAGAGTCGAAAAAATTATTGTCGGCCGTCGTGGTGTACTTGAAATCTATGACAGTGCTGATTCATTAGTTAAGAAATACAATGTTCCTTACGGAGCTACATTATATGTCAAAGAGAATCAAAAAGTAGAGAAGAAAACAGCTCTCTATCTGCATGATCCTTATAATGATGTTATTATTGCAGATATCCAGGGAAAAGTTAAATTTATAGATTTGATTGAAAATGTAACCATGCAGCAGTTGACCGATGACCAGACGGGTCACGTTCAGAAAATGGTTATTGAACCAAAAGATAAGACAAAGTCTCCATCTTTGGAAGTTGAAACAAAAGACGGTACCAAGAAAACATATTCATTGCCTTCAAAAGCATATTTGTCAGTAGAAGACGGTGAAGTAGTTCAATTGGGAACAATTATTGCGAAAATTTCCCGTTCATCATCAAAATCAAGAGATATCACGGGCGGTTTGCCAAGAGTAACTGAGTTATTCGAAGCTCGTAGTCCTCAGGATCCTGCAATTGTTTCTGAAATTGAAGGTGTTGTAAGATTTGGACAGAGAAAGAAAGGTTCACGCGAAATATTTGTCGCAGCCCTCGACCACTCTGACGAAAAGAAATACAATGCACAGTTAAGTAAGCATATTCTGGTTCAGGACGGCGATGAGATACCTGTAGGTGAAAAAATCACTGACGGGCCTATCAATCCACACGATATCTTGAAAATAAAAGGACCAAATGCGGTTCAAGAGTACTTAGTAAACGAAATTCAGGATGTTTACCGTTTACAGGGTGTAAAAATCAACGATAAGCATATTGAAGTGATTGTAAAGCAAATGCTTCAAAAAATTAGAGTTGAGCATCCGGGTAATACTAAATTCCTGGAAGAAGATATAGTAGATAAATCCGAATTCTTCGCTGAAAACCATAGAATGACCGAGTGCGTAGTTGTAGTAGACAAAGGCGACTCCCGTTTGAAGGACAAACAATTGATTCAGAAGAACAAACTTCGTGACATCAATAGCGATTTGGTAAGAAAAGGTAAAAAAGAAGTAGTAGTTCAGGACGCCGACCCGGCAACATTCGTAAATATTCTCTTAGGAATTACCCATGCGGCACTTTCCACAGAGAGTTTCATGTCTGCAGCGTCGTTCCAGGAGACAACCAAGGTGTTAACTAACGCTTCTATAGCAGCAAAAGCCGATACATTACGAGGTCTAAAAGAGAATGTAATTATGGGCAGATTGATACCGGCAGGTACCGGTTTACGGAAATATGCAAATATTTCTGTAATAAATACCTCGGTCCAGGAGGAAACGACTGAAAACGAGGTAAATGAGGAAGTAATTGCAAAGTAAATTTTTTGCAAGTATTGACATAAATAAAAGCGTTCCTTATATTATAAGGCTAAATTTTTTTTGACTTGAAAATTTTGGAGTAATTTTTGCCAACAATAAATCAATTAATACGAAAAGGCCGTGAGAGCATTGCTAAGAAAAACAAAGCTCCGGCGTTACAAGCTTGCCCTCAGAGAAGAGGAGTATGCACGAGAGTTTATACAACAACTCCGAAAAAACCTAACTCAGCAATGCGTAAGGTTGCCCGTGTTCGTTTAACAAACAACATTGAGGTCACAGCATATATTCCTGGTGAAGGACATAACTTGCAGGAACACTCAATCGTATTAATCCGTGGCGGAAGAGTTAAAGATCTTCCGGGCGTTAGATATCATATCGTACGCGGAACCCTTGACGCAAGCGGCGTTCAGGATAGAAAACAATCACGCTCGAAGTATGGAGCAAAAAAACCTAAGGCAGCTAAGTAAGATTTTACTATGAGAAAAAAAAGAGCCCAAAAGCGATTCTTAAAACCTGACCCAAAATTTAACGATGTTGTGGTCGCAAAGTTTATTAATAGTTTAACCCTCGACGGTAAAAAGTCAAAAGCAAGAAATATCATTTATTCTTCTTTTGACATTATTGAAGAGAGAACAAAAAAACCAGGATTTGAAACATTCAAAAGAGCACTTGCTAATGTTTCCCCGATTATTGAAGTTAGAAGTAGAAGAGTCGGTGGAGCTACATATCAGGTACCTATGGAAGTTCGTCCTGAAAGAAGATTAGCGTTAGCATTTAGATGGATTAAAGATTATTCCAGAAAACGCGGCGAAAAATCAATGGCAGCAAAATTAGCATCAGAGCTAATAGCAGCATCAAATAATGATGGAAATTCAATTAAAAAGAAGGAAGATACTCATAAGATGGCTGAAGCTAATAAAGCTTTTGCTCATTTTAAGTGGTGATGATCTCAAGTCACCTTTAAGAGAATTAAAAATATAAATGGCAGCACCTACAAGCATAGATAAAGTTAGAAATATTGGTATTATGGCGCACATCGACGCCGGTAAAACGACGACGACGGAACGGATATTATATTATACCGGCCGCCTGCATCGTTTAGGCGAAGTTCACGATGGAGCCGCAACAATGGACTGGATGGACCAGGAAAAAGAGCGTGGTATTACTATCACGAGTGCTGCTACAACAACTCACTGGAGAGACCACCAAATCAATATCATTGATACTCCGGGACATGTGGATTTCACAGTTGAAGTTGAGCGTTCATTAAGAGTTTTAGATGGTGCTATTGCACTGTTTTGTGCTGTTGGCGGTGTTGAGCCCCAATCAGAGACTGTTTGGAGACAGGCTGATAAATACGGCGTTCCGAGAATTGCATTTATTAATAAAATGGATAGAACCGGAGCTGATTTTTATCATGCTGTAGCAATGATTAGAGAGAGATTGGGTGCAAACGCAATTCCATTGAATCTCCCTATTGGCGAAGGCGACATGTTTTCGGGAGTTATCGACTTAATTTCAAACAAAGCAATTATGTATCAGGAAGATTCTTTAGGTACAGCATTTTTCGAAATGCCTATCCCAAAAGATTTAGCCGAGATATCACAAAAATATAGAACAGAAATGTTAGAAGCTGTCTCAGATGTTGATGACACGCTTTTAGAAAAATATTTAGAAGGCAAAGACATCTCGGAATCAGAGATAAATGCCGTTTTAAGAACTGCAACAATTCAGGGTAAAATTATTCCTGTACTTTGCGGCGCTTCTTTCAAAAACAAAGGTGTCCAGAAATTATTGGATGCAGTTGTTGACTTCTTACCTTCCCCATTGGACGCTCCGGCTCTCGAAGCACATCATGTGGGGATGAATGACATGGTTTCTGTACCGGTTGATGCTGACGGTAAGTTTGTTGCCTTGGCTTTCAAGCTGATGACTGACAAATTTGTCGGTAAGTTAACATTCTTCCGTGTTTACTCAGGAACTCTAAATGCAGGCTCATATGTGTATAACTCAATGAGTGGAAGAAAAGAAAGAATTAGCCGTTTGCTTAGAATGCATGCAAATCATCGCGAAGAAGTTCAATCTGTTCGCGCAGGTGATATTGCTGCTGCAGTCGGACTTGGAAATACCCGCACCGGTGATACTTTGTGTGGAGATGACGATCCGATTATTCTAGAGCGTATGGTATTCCCTGAACCAGTTATTCAAATTGCTATTGAACCAAAAACCAAAGCTGACCAGGACAGACTATCAGAATCATTAGGTAAATTATCCGATGAGGATCCTACTTTTAGAGTAAGTACCAATGAAGAGACCGGTCAAACACTAATCGCCGGAATGGGCGAACTTCATCTTGAAATCAT
>CAIWTC010000537.1 GCA_903915485.1 uncultured Ignavibacteriales bacterium
AGTAAGTTCATCAGTTGTGTTCTCTGCAAATCGATTAATACTAACATATCCCGTAGTATTGTCGATCATTAAATGGGTATCAACAGAAAACAACGGTATCTTGCCCCTGGTAATTTCGTACACATGTGAATCCTTCACTCCAAAACGTAAGATAGTCACTTTAACTTTAGTTCCTGAGGGACCGCGAAGTTTTTTCCTAACGTTATCATTTGAAATACCGATACATGAAGTATCATCAATTTTTATAATTCTATCACCGGACATAATTCCTAAGGCTTCACTTGGGCCACCTGTAATTGGTGATACTACAGTGAGGGTATCATTCACAACCTGGAATTCTATTCCCACTCCTTCAAAGTCCCCTCTAAACTCTTCCTGTACCGCTTGCATTTCTTTAACAGGGATATAGACTGAGTGTGGGTCCAATTCTTCGAGCATACCTTTTATAGCGCTTTCAACTAACTTCTGTGAGTCAACATCTTCATAATAATATTTTTGCGTTAAGGTTAAAACATTACTGAATTTCTTCAAGTTTTCAACTAAGTTATCACCTGAAAATACTTTATGAATTTGAGTACCAAGCAAAATACCTGTCGTTAAAAGGAAAACAACTATTATGGGGAACTTAAACTTCTTGTTAATCATTTATGTCTTTCTAAAATTTTAATATTGTTCCAAATTCTATTTTTGTTTGTTCTGTTAATTTAGACGAAGTAAAATCTAAATTTCCTCGCATTAAATTAAACATTATTACGATATCTTTAATATATTCTGAGCGGATTGATAAAGCAAATCTTTGAAGTGTTTCTTTGTCCCCGTCGAGTAAAAATACTTTTTGAGGGTCATTAATACGATAACCAACCCGAAAATCACCACCAACATTTTGTATAACATTACCTAAACTATCCTTTATGTTCTTTCCATGTTTGCCATAGAGATAATCCAATTCAATCATCAAGTAAGGGTTTGGATGATAGTTTATTTTTGTGGAAACCATCCTGCTATTCGGTTGCAAAGGAAATCCAATCATATATCCAAATGTACTAAAATTATTCTCATTAATTCTGTGACTAAAAACATACGGCTGAATTTCAATGTAATCAAAATGCAAATCAGCAGGGATATTGGGATTTAGCCCGTAATAAGAAATGCCAGTCTGTATAATTGTTTGGTTGCCATACCATCCGGTCCCAAGTTTGCTATAATCTAAGTCATCCAACAAGAGAAGGAATCTTAATTGACTATTATAGGCACGGGTGGATAAATCAACAAACAACATAGAATTATCCCTATCCTGATTGCTATGCTCAATTGACTTATGAAATATAAGTGGATTAATATATGACAAATCCATAGGTCTGCGAGAATATATTATATACTCACCTACTCCTAGTTTAGTAGAGGGGGAGAAATTAAACTGCATTCTGTTATAGCCAATATATTTCTCTTCAACTTTTGTAATAGTGCCTTGAATAGAATCCCAAGAAGTCCCAGACATACTCCCTAAAAGTTTTCCGGTGAATGCATCATAAGAAAAGAAAGAGTAATCAAAAGCTATTGAAAAGTAATCGAAAGTAGGATGATTTGAGTCCAATAGAGGTTTTATAAATCCATAGCCTATTTCTTGGATATCACGGCCTAATTTAATCTTTAGAAAATCGTTACTATAAGTTAAGTAACCTCTTGTATCATCAAAAAATGTTTGTTGGGCAGATTCATTAAATTTATAGTTATACTTAAGTGATGGCTCGTAGTATGCTGCGGTTTTATTTCCGAAAAGTTTTCCATTCGTCCCGAATAAATAAAATCCAAAAGAATTATGGATTGAACCTTCAATGATTCCGCCAAGAGAGCCTAAAGTTGCCGTTTTATTTTCATTTGTAATCACTTTAAGTTCACCCACTAAATTGACCGATACATTACCTTCGTTTTTTTTATAAGATGAAAAGAAGTATCTCTTAGTATTTTCAGAAAATGGGTAGGCCTCTTTTGCAATTAAGTTATATGATTGTTTTAGTGAGTCAACATAGTCCTTGTCTAACTCTATCAAATATAATTCGGCTACTTTTCTATCTTCACTTAGTAAATTGTTGTTTGCCAAGTATTCTCTCAATTTACCTGAAAGATATTTCCTTTGCAATGGCAAATGAAAATTATCGAATTCTTTAATCATATTGAGATTATATGCACGCGATAAAAACTCATAAACAGGATGCGGCACATCACAATCTAACGCCTGACCGAAGGAAACACTAAAAAATAATATTGCCATAATAAAACTAAGCTTAATACTTCTCATCGAATAGGTTCCCATTTCTTTGAAAACGATGAATCTTTATTTTGTAAAACACTGAGTGCATTTCTTGTCCAAAGTTTAATTATTCCAAGATATCCTATCTTACGGTATCTTCTTGGGGATTCATAAATAATAGAATTATTACAATATTTAATCTTGCCAACTTTTCCTGCCCGAAGAAACAAATCAAAATCTTCCCCTGCAAAGAGAAATTCACGAAAACCATTTAGTTCATTGAAGGTATCCCGTTTAATTACCTGGCATTCACCTCTTCCAAAACCTATCCCAATTAAATTTATAAATCTAAAATACCGGTTATAAAATCCGTGGAATACTATATCTGAAAGTCTTCTTTCATTAGCAATAACTTTTACGGGGAATGTTAATGCGACTGTCTTTTCTTTCAACTTAGTATGCACCGTCTCAATAAATAATTTCAGATTGTCAAATACAATATCAGCGGTAATAAAGACCAAGATATCTCCTGAGGAAATCTTCGCCCCACGATTTTTCCCGATAGGTATATTCTCAGGTTCGTTATTGTTTTTAACGACTCTAACCGGAAAAGTTTCGGCGATCTGAAGCGTTCCATCAGTACTGCCGCCATCAGAAATTATTACTTCAAAATGCGATGAATCAACTTCCCCCGAAAACAATTGCTTTAGCAATGTTGGGAGAAGTTTCTCTTCATTCAGTGTTGGGATAATAAAACTTATCATTTTACAAAAAATATATTTAATATATTAAATGCCTTAAACACTTTTCTCTGGTTTCATCTGTGGGAAGAAAATCACATCGCGAATTGATATTTGGTTTGTTAGAAGCATGACAAGTCTGTCAATACCTATTCCAAGTCCGGCAGTTGGCGGCATACCATATTCAAGTGCACGAACAAAATCCTCATCGATCTGTTGCGCCTCATCGTCACCCATTTCACGAGCTTTCATCTGGTCCATGAATCTACCTTTTTGGTCAATCGGGTCATTTAATTCGCTGAATGCATTACAAATCTCACGACCTGCAACGAACCCTTCAAAACGCTCAACGATACCAGGTTTATCTCTATGTTTTTTTGCCAAAGGAGAAGTTTCGATTGGATATTCAGTAATAAATGTCGGCTGTATTAATGAAGATTGAACAGTGATATCAAATAATTCATCAATGATTTTTCCACGGCTTTGCTTGCCCGTTATCTCAACACCGTTTTTCTTAGCTAACTCTGTTAATTCAGAATCAGATAAATCTAGAACTGAAGCGCCGGTTTTTTCCTTAATTGCATCAACCATTGATATGCGATTCCAAGGCGGAGTAAAATCAATCTCATGTTCGTCAAACTTAAACTTGAGTGAACCGAAAACATTTTGAGCAATATGTGCAAACATATTTTCAACGAATTCCATCATCCAGATATAATCTTTATAAGCAACATAGACTTCCATCATCGTAAATTCAGGATTGTGAGTTTTATCCATACCTTCATTACGGAAATCTTTTGAAATTTCATAAACTGCTTGAAATCCGCCAACTATCAAACGCTTCAGATATAATTCATCAGCAATTCTTAAATAAAAAGGAACATCAAGTGCGTTGTGATGTGTAACGAATGGTCTTGCCGAAGCACCTCCGTAGAGAGATTGCAGGACCGGAGTTTCAACTTCCATAATGCCGTTAGAATCAAGAAAAGTTCTCATCGCAGTAATTATCTGACTTCTTTTTCTGAAAGTGTCTTTGACTTCATGATTTACAATTAAATCAACATAGCGCTGTCTATAGCGTAATTCTTTATCGGCAAATTGGTCATGAATAATTTTGTTTCCGTTTTCGTCAATGGATTCTTTTGCGATAGGAATTGGGCGAAGTGATTTTGTAAGCAATGTCAATTCCTGAACATGAACCGAAGTTTCGCCGGTCTTTGTTTTGAAAACAAACCCTTTAGCTCCGATTATATCGCCAATATCCATCAATTTGAAATTTTCGTATGCATCACCTAATTCATCTTTTTTAAGATAGATTTGAATTCTATCCTGTTCATCCTGAATTGATGCGAAAGATGCTTTTCCCATTCTTCGAAGCGCCATTATTCTGCCGGCTACGGACACTGTTCTTGCTTCACCCTCAACATAATTCTCTTTTATATCTACTGATGAAACGATATCCTCAAAAGAATATGCAAAGGCTTCAACATTCCTGTTTCTTAATTCGACTAGTTCTTCCAGTCTTCTTTCTATTAATACATTTGTTTCTTGAATTTGATTTTGTAGATCCACGATCTTCTCCAGTTATTTTCTTCTAAAATTCGAAAGTCTTATACAGACTAAATCTTGTAAATTTTCCGCCAACTTAATTGGGACGGTTGTGTTGTTAAGTATCATTGAAAATGCGACTAATTCTTTGTCGCCTGTATACATATATCCGCTTAAACTTCTTACACCATCGACAAATCCCGTCTTAGCCCTAACATTATTTTCTGCGTTTGTTTTTTGAAGTCTGTTCGCTAAAGTTCCGTCAACACCTGCAGTAGGTAGAGAGTTATAGTATAAATCATAATTATCATTCCTCTGCATGTAAGAAAGTATTCCAACAATTTGTCTCGGACTGATTAAATTTAATCTTGAAAGACCTGAACCGTCAACCATTACCAAATTGTCTGTATCAACCCCGATTGAATCTAAGAACTTTTTAACAACTTTAACACCTTTTTTTGCACTGCCGATTCGTTCTTTTTCAAAACCTAATATTTTCAGTAATTGCTCAGAGAAGAAATTGTTCGAATCTTTATTTATTACTCTAATCAGTGTTGATAGCGGCGGAGAATAATTAGTAAATATCAATTTAGCATTATTATAATCTAGGATTTCTGTCAAATCATCCGCATCAACTGCAAACCCATTAACTACAATTCCTTTCTTCTGAAGAATATCTTTTAGAAGAACCATGAAATATTGTGTTGGGTTATTAACCGTAGAGTAATATTTTTTAGTGGAAGAATTTTCCTTAATGCAGCCATATACAGTAATTATATTTGTTCCCCGTTCTCTGCGGATGGTAATAGATTCCGTTGAGTCCTTGGAGGTCGTAAGCACTTTATTAATTATTGTTGCATACTTATTAACCGGCTGATATTCAATAATGGCCCTCTGTCCAATAGAACCGGGCTTAATGTATATGTCTACACAGTTATCATTTATCGAAAGTGCGCTTGCAGGTGCTGAATACCATTCCGATTCATCATCCCATGACCATCCTTCTCCTAGACCAACATCATCGAAACTGTTATCATCGCCTATCAAGTTTCCCGAAATCTCATCGATACCCAGTTCTAGCAACGAATCAGCCCAGTTAGAAAATAACTGTAAAATAACATCATTGTAAAATCTTCCTGAGATGGATGGGTCACCATATCCTTTGACAATTAAATCACCTTTAAGAACAGTGCCGTCTATTTTACCTCGAGTGTATATTTGTGTCTTGAATTTATAGTCTTTCCCAAGTACATTCAATGCACAGGCTGTAGTTATAAGTTTTAAGTTCGATGCAGGAATAAATAACTTATTTTCATTTCGCTTATAAAAATATTCGCCATTAGAAAGTGACTGAATAACCACACCCCAATTGGCAGATGAAAAATTTTGGTCCTCAAAAATATCGTCCAACTGCTGCCAAAATTCATTTACGG
>CAIWTC010000538.1 GCA_903915485.1 uncultured Ignavibacteriales bacterium
GCGTGGTATTATGATAACTCAGATGACGAAACTCACGAAGTCGGGCTGAAGAAGCCAAATGAGTTAGGTTTATATGACATGTGCGGAAATGTATGGGAGTGGTGCCTGGATTGGCATGATGAGAGTTATTATAGTAACAGTTTAATCGAAAACCCGCAAGGTCCAAGTGCGGGCAGTCACCGCATTCTTCGCGGCGGCTCTTGGTATGGTGAGGATGATAATAATTGCCGTTGTACATTCCGCGGTTGGAACGCCCCGGACATCAGCAGCAGCAATTACGGGTTCCGTCTGGCTATTACCGATTAAGAATAAAGATAGGCGGGGCGGATAATGTTGAATAAATAAATTGGCGGTTGTTCCAAATGGTCCATGGCATAAATGCCATGTCTGCAATGAGAAAAACTCATAAATGAGTTTCCGAATCACGGCGAAATAATTTTGGGTAAATGAGATTAGAGTCCCTTTTAAGGGGCTTTCTCTACGCAGCCATGTCCTTCAGGGCATGGCGACAATCAACAACAAAACTCATCATCACAGGTGCGATCGTGAAATGCAGTTATCCTCCTAAAATCCTGCTAATCCTTAAATCCTGAAAATCGTGCCTGTCGCGAACCTTTTCAGGGCTCAAACATTTTGCCTTATTGCCAAACATTCTTTATAGTTAAATACTTTAAGAATTAATCTCATTGGGATTTAACCCTGCCCGCCGGCAGGCTGGGCACAATGGACACTCGCAGAGTCCTGTGGACAAGGGCTAAACCACAAGGTGCACAAGGTTTTTTACAAAAGAAATAGTGTCCTTTGTGCCTCCCTTTGTGCCCCTTGTGGTTAAGTGCCCTTAATGAACGGGGGTGAATTGGTTGCCTTATTGCCAAACATTCTTTATTTTACAATTCGATTTAAAATCATAATTGGGAGAGATATGCGCTGGTGCTTGTTATTTTTAATTTTATTTGCCGTTAACTTTTTTCCTCAGAATAAAAAATCTGAAATGTCCGAGATGAGAATCATCGGCATGGGAGAATTTCATCCCGAGGAACTGATAGACTATGATGTAAAGGATGCCAACGGTGATGTTGCTGCGGGTTTAATCATAGAAACTGATTTGGTGGGGTTAGCGTATGACGCAAACCTTGGGATGGTCAAGATGAATCATTCTCCGGGTCGTGATTTTCTTTTTCTTCAATACAAGGAACGGGAAGTGAAAATCTTGCTGAGTGGATATGCACCCCTGCAAGTAATACTGAAAAAATATGGCATTACTCTTGAGAAGGGGAGGTCGTGGCTGATTAAACTTACTGCCGACAAGAAAAGCGAACTCATTCCAATTACCGTTAGTACTACCCCTCCAGGTGCAACAATATTTATTGACGGCGAGAACAAGGGGCAGATAAAAACATTAACACTTAAAGATGGTGAGCACGATTTAAGAATCGAACTCGAAGGACACTCGCCTATAACTGCAAAAATAAATGTCAGTATTAACAATGCTTTGTTTGAGTACAAACTTGAGCAGAAACAACCTGTCCCCGTGAACATAAACAGCGTGCCCGCGGGTGCAAAGATATATATTGACAATGCAGAAAAGGGATTGACAAACTATAGCCTGTTTTTATTCCCCGGAGAATATGATTTGAGATTAAGTTTTGCCGGTTATCTCGATACCGCAGCAAAAATAAAAGTAACCGAGAAAGGCGAAAATTCTTTTAGCACCAATCTAATAAAAAATGAGGGAATATTAGTTTTAGTGCTTGAGCCAAAAAACGCAGTGGTAGAAATCAATAAAAAAGTGCAAAATAAAACAGATGAACTGGGTCTTGCGCCCGGGGATTATCAGTTGACGGTTTCAAAGGATGGATATTATCCTGTAACTGAAGTGGTGAAAATAAAACGGAATGAACAGACCAAAAGGAATATATCACTCAAAGAGATAACAGGTAATTTACAGGTGAGTATTTCGCCTTCGGATGCAGATGTCGAGTTGGTAAAAGGGTCATACAGAAATAATTGGAAGGGTGCAAAATTACTCAATGGAATTTCTGTAGGCAATTATACATTATCCGCAAAAAAGACCGGATATAAATCCAACATAGCAACAGTAAAGATAGAGGAGAATAAAACGACTGAAATAAATGTAATTTTGAAATTGATTGAGGTTGCTGCTGCCAAGGTGAATAATAATAACACCGTGCCGGCAGATGAAACTGAAATTGATGTAAACACTACGGGCGAACAGTTGGCAAAACAGCAAAGACCCGAACTCTTCAAGCCAAGAGATGAATTTGAAAATACGGCTGAATATAATGCCCGGACTGCACAAGCCAAGGACCTTACGGATAAATTAGAAAAGAATATTTCAGCGGAAAAGGAAAGGCAGCGGCAGGCAAAAATTGATGTGCAAAAGAAAGAGATAGCTGATAAAATTGAAGCTAGTAAAAAAGAGATTGACTATAAAATAGAGAATATCGGCTCATACAACCCGGATGATGA
>CAIWTC010000539.1 GCA_903915485.1 uncultured Ignavibacteriales bacterium
ATTTGTGAAATACTAAGATTGACTTTTACTGCACAATACTATTTTATTCCCCCTACATCCCCTCCCAATATTTATATAAGTTAATATCCTTCAAGCCTGCTTTTACACTGACGATTTCATTAGATACAAAAAAAGCATGCTACCGGACGATAGCATGCTTTAATTTGATAAGAGTTATTTATCTAATTTGCAACAGGTGCAGAATCTACGACTGCTTCAATCACTGCCTGAATTTCAGGTGCTACATTTGAAAAGAAATCATATCCGGTCATTGCTTCCACAGCATCAACACTTACTCTGTAAGATGTCCAACTATTGAATGGACCCAAATCATTATTCATGATTACTGCAATACATCTAGTGCTTGTTGTAACACGCGAAACATCATTAGTGCCTACAGGGAGAACCAAAGCAACTTTCCATGTTTTTGCAGGAACAACAATTTTACCGTTTGCTATTGTAGTAGCATATCCGTTTAGACCTGTTCCGCCTTCGCCGTAACCACCACATAATATGTAAAGGACATTACCCTGACTTGCAAGGGTTCTGCAATATGTTTCAAATCCGCTCCAAGGCCCGCCATTTTGAGCTTGAACCTGAGGCATCATGTTTGTCATTAAGAAGACGCTATCATTATCAATTTGAGTAACTGTGCGGTCTGCTGAAGGACACATATGACCACGGGAGAAACCTGTACTTGAATAATCACCGGTGCTGACCTGATACCATCCGGCAGGAAGTGAACCGTCAGTAATGAAGTTACCTCGTGATGCGGAACCAATCCAAGCAGAACTTAACTGCCAGCTAGCCCAGTTAGAAAGTGTACGGCTGCGATTATACGATAAGCAGTACTGCCCTCTTTCAATTAGGTAATTATTAGCAGAACTTGTATCATGAACTGCATTACTTGGATTACCCATAGTCAAATTCACATTGCTTGAAGGAGCAACACCATTGTTCACAGGGAACAATAATGCAGAAGATGTACCGCCACTTGGTGGAGGTGTAAAAACTGTGATGCTTGCATTACCAACTGCAGCAACATTGGCAGCAGGCACTGTTGCCTGAAGTAATGTCCCTGAAACATAAGCAGTTGTCAAATTTGTTCCGTTCCATTGAACTACGGACGAAGCCACAAAATTGCTTCCGGTAACTGTCAATGTGAAATCAGAATTTCCAACTTTACATGTCGTCGGATTAAAATATCTAATTACAGGAACAGGGCTATTTACACCCGGCTTAACTGTAAAAGGTAAAAATGCAGAAGAACCGCCATTAGCAGTAAATACATTCACATTCAGTATTCCGGGAGTGGTTAAGTATCCTGAAGGAACTGTAGCCTTAAGCTGATTTGCTGAAACAAATGTTGTAGTCAAGAACTTACCTGCAAATACCACTACGGAAGTTGAAATAAAATTACTTCCATTTAATGTCATTGTGAAATCCGGCGCTGCAACTGTATCAGCCGCGGGACTTATTGATGTCAAAATCGGTACAGGATTTGTATTTGTTGCTCCGTAACTGCTGATGGAAATATCATCAATACATGTTCTGTTAACTGAGCTTGTATCAGTTTTACGAATTTCTAACCTTACTAATCCTGAAACATTCAAGTTAAATCTTGCAGTATCAAATGTAATTTTATTTGTCGCAACTGTCGGTCCACCAATATTCCATGTAGTGCCGGCATCTGTTGAATACCAAAGTTCCCAGGTTGTAGGACCATCAAAAGTATTGTTATACATTGCGTGTAATATGCTTACATTTCCGGCGCCAGAATTCAGGTCAAACTTCATGGTCACTTTGGCTAACTTCCTTGCTCTGATTCCTGCTTTTCCATTATGTACATCTGCTGTTGTTGTTCCGATGAGCGCATCACTCAAGTTCCATATTCCGGAACCCAATGTAACATCTGCAGCAGCATATGAAGTCTTTGACCCAGTTTCGAATCCTTCAAAAGTTAGTGTCACCGCTGTAACCATAAATGTTACTGCTTTTGAACTTCCGCCGCCCGGAGCAGGAGTAAATATTACAATACTTGCATTCCCTGCCGTGCTCAAATCTTGAGCAGGCACAATTGCTTGAAGCTCGGTTGGAGAAATAAACTCAGTGCTGAGTTCAACGCCATTCCATTTTACTACGGAATTATTAAGGAAGTTTTCACCGGTAACAGTTAAGATAAAACTTGCACTGCCTACCGCTGCGCTACCCGGATTAAGGAGAGTAATTGCCGGTATAGGGTTGATTGATTCATCAAAAGTCAAACTATCAATATCACTGAACAAAACAGAATCTCTTTGACCATTAGTTCTGCTTATCACAATGCTTGAAGAAAAAGTAAGACTGTCAAAAGAACTGATTACAACCGTATCTCTTCCGCCGGTGTGTTTAGAAATAATTATTCCTTGAGAGAATGAAGTACTTAGGAATAAAGAGAATAATGCTAATAAATATATTTTAAATTTCATTGTATGTTCTCTCTACTTTAATACAAGCATTTTTTTGACTAAGCTTACAGAACCTGCTGAAAGCTTATAAAAATATAAACCGCTCGCAATATTCCCAACATCAAATTTGACGCTGTATTGTCCTGCGGGTTTTTCTTGGTTGACTAATGTTGCTACTTCTTTGCCCAAAACATCAAAAACTTTTAGAGTGACTTTTCCATACGCGGCAATTGAATACGAAATCTGAGTCGATGGGTTAAATGGGTTTGGATAATTCTGAGATAGGTCATATTTCACATCGACAGATTTATATTCATTACCAACCGGTAATATTGTGCCATATCCATTATTATCAAATGTGATTTTTCGTATTGCAAAAGTAGAGTCAGAAACAACTCCGCCTGAAGCGAGTTGAACCTGCATAACATTACCCTTTTTATTAAAGGTAACTTTTCGTATACCGGAAGTAACCGAATATTGACCGGTTCCATTGTAGTTCCGAATATTCATAAAAGTTTGCGCATGCAGCGAAAGCACAGACAAAACTATCAGTGCGAGAAGCAATCCTGCTTGTTTCATTGATTCCTCATAGGGTTCTTAATTAAAATCATTAGTGACGAAATATACATTTCACATCCAAACTAAATTGTTAAAAAATAGGACTTGAAAGTTACACTTTAAGGGGATACTATACAAGATAAATTGCAGTCTCTAAAAAGGGAATATTGCCTGAAATATCACAATTTAATACGCATCTGGCAGTTTGCACAATCGAATTCTAGCTCATATTTCCTGCTACCATCATTTAGAAAATAAGGTTCCTTAAAATCATTCTTAAATTCATTTTCAAATGGACATATTTCTATCTGTCGCTTAATGCAATATCGTGTAGTCATGATTACATCCCCCTTTTTTGGAGTTGATACTTCATAACCATCCGCAATATCTTCAACCCCATGCTTCGAATAAAATTCCCTTGCCATTTCATTCGTAACATTGTTGTGATAAGTGAGTTTTTTCGCCGGGAAAAGAAGTTCAGGCTTAGGCAAAGATTTGATTGCTCGAGTATATGTACTGATTCTCTTTTGTTCCAAACAGGTAATTGCCTCACGCCTTAGTTCGTTAAGAAACGATACTGTCAGAAAATACTGTTTGCTCATTTCTGTATTAATTTCAGTTACCCGAAATATTGAACTGCCGGTTTTTCTTAATTGCCTCTGAATGGTTTCCATCATTTTCTCAGGATGTTCAGCTAATTGGTTCGGTAAATTTCTCTGAACCTCAACACAATTTCCATCCTCATCGGTAGCAGAAAGAATCAGAGTCTCTTCATTAGCTTTTAAACTTAAAGATACATCAATTGTTCTAACGGTAACATCCTTAAGCATTTCCTTTTCAAATTGATGGTCATTATTCCTGAATAATTGCGCTCCCGAATACAGTTCGCTTAAATCATCGGCATATATTTTTTTGCCATCCACTTTGTTAACATTAAATCCATTCAACAACTCTTTCTTGTCAAAGAAGCAAAGACCATCACCATTCGAAATAACTTCTGCAGATTCTATTTCAAAATAGTTATTGAGAACTTTTTTTGCTATCCCTATCCGCTTCCCCATTGCTTTTTGTGTATTAAGTGATGCGATATTCTCTGCTTTGTTTTCAATAAAGTAATTAGTAAAACTTCTGTTAAAAGACTTTTCCGGGTCAGGCACGAAAAAATATGTAATCTTTCCACTTGATGACTTTTCCAAATGCAAAGGATTTCCATCTATAATTTCATCTAATTTCTGACGATAATATGCAGTAACATTTTTCACATAGCCAATGTCTTTCAGCCGCCCCTCTATTTTGAAAGAAGTAATTCCGGAGTCTATTAAGTTTTTCAGATATGATGATAAATTCAAATCTTTCATAGAGAGAAGATATTTATTCTTTACTAATGTTTTACCTAATGAATCCTCAAGCGAATAAAGCATCCGGCAATGCTGACCGCAATCACCTCGATTAGCACTTCGCCCAGCAACTGCCTGACTGAAATAACATTGACCGCTGAAACTAACACAAAGCGCACCATGAATAAAAAATTCTAAATCAGCATTTGTATTTTGCTTAAGCTCGGCAATCTGAGGTAGAGAAAGTTCCCGAGCCAAAATAATTCGCTGAATACCTGTCTGTTCAAGAAACTTAATTCTGTCAATAGAATAATTATGAGTCTGAGTTGAGGCGAACAATTGAATTGGCGGAATATCCATTTCAAGAATACTCATGTCCTGAATAATCAATGCATCGGCACCGGCCGAATATAGACTATTAATTAGTTTTGTAACCTCTTCTAGTTCAGAATCATATAGAACCGTGTTGATAGTGACATATACTTGTGTGTTAAAAAGATGAGCATATTTGATTAATGATGCAATATCAGAAACAGAATTGCCGGCAGCAGAGCGCGCCCCAAAAGCAGGCGCACCGATATATACGGCATCCGCCCCCGAATTAATCGCAGCAATTCCAAACTCCTTATTCTTCGCAGGAGACAGCAATTCAATTTTAGTTTTGGTCATTAGAACTTTATTTAATATTTAATTGTGAATTTAGTTTTAAGAAGTTACTAAATTACAAATAATTAATGGAATAAGAACTTGAAATGGGAATCACATTTACTTCATATCAGCACATGGATTTTTTAAAAAGTTTTCAAACCGGAATTGTAGGCTTCCACTAATAGTAGCTAGTTATGTTATTTACAGACTCCCTTTGGCTAGAGCAGAACAGTATAACGTAAGTTATGGTTCAAAAATCAAAACAATAATATAATTAATGTATTTTGAAAATAAAGATGTAATACTTATATTTAAAGATAAGTTTTTTTACGAATGATTAAATTCGAAAGAATAAAAATCAAAATCAGTAAAAGAAATTATTCCGGGCTTGTAGCTCAGTTGGTTAGAGCAGCTGACTCATAATCAGCGGGTCGGGGGTTCAAGTCCCTCCGAGCCCACCCCTTAAACCCTTATAATTCAATGAGTTATAAGGGTTTTTTATTTTTTGCCTTTTCCGGCAAACCTGCTAATTAGTGCCCACTTATTGCATTTTTTGTACCCACTTTAGCACCCACTATTTTGGCACAAATTCCATTAAAGGAAAAACCGCTTGAGTAAAGCAAAAGGAATTCCAAACCTTCATAAACTCACACGGCTTTTTCACATTTCAAAATATATTTTTGGAATTATTTTGCTTTCGGCAAAGATAAATATTAATTTACTGAAGCTTCTGAGTTTATTGTTTTTGGCAAATCAAGAATAATAAGTTAGAAATTTATAAATTAAGGAGGTATATATATGAAAGCTATTTTTCTTTGTGTATTGTTTACAGTCCCGAGTATTTCGCAAAATATAAAATCCTTCGCAACATATATCGATGTTGGCGTAACATCAGCCCTAACGCCGTTCCGATTAGGTTTAATGGGAGAGTTATACAGCCTAGAAAATTATGGGGCTTATTTTATGATACGGAGTAATTATAATAGTATTGATAAGGCTCTGCTTTATGATAATATTTCTTATGATAAAGCAAAATATATTTTCGTTGACAAAGAAATTGGATCAGTTACGAAAATTTATGATATCACATTCGGAGGTACATATTTTTTAAGGGATGGTTATCGGTTAGGCTTTGGTGTAATGGGTGTTGTAACATTAAAGAATACTGAGTTTAATGATGAATGGAATGTATTAGGAAATCGTGGGAGATATTATACAATGACATCTGATTCCATTACTTTGGCTTTTCATATGTTTATAGCAAAGAAATTCAATAATTTCAGTTTACAATTTGGGTTATCGACATATCAAAACCTCTCTTTTGAGCTTGGATTTTTGGTTGAAATAAAAAGCTATAATCCAGAGATAGTTAAAGATTGGGATTAAGTGTCAATACACAGGTATATATCTTTATGTGAAGACTACGAGGTCAATTTATTGGCTGAAGCATTAAATCCTTTTTATTCAAAAAATGTCCCGCTTTTGTCTCGGTAACAGATTCCAATATTAAGCGTCAACTTCATGTCCCTTAAATCCATAATAGGCTATGAATGCATAGCACAGTATGGGGAGAATAAATGCGTGGTGAATGCCTATTTTATCTGCCATGACTCCTTGAATCAACGGGAGAATCGCTCCGCCTACGATTGCCATGCAGAGTATTCCGCTGCCTTCTTGAGTATGTTTGCCGAGTCCGTCAATTGCCAGAGTAAATATTGTCGGGAACATAATTGAGTTAAACAATCCAACTAATAAAATAGCCCACATTGCAATGTGACCAAATGTTAACATAGTCGTGAGTACTAAAACTGCTGCAACAACTGCATTTGTTCCCAAAACAATTCCCGGTTTGATATACCGTTGAACATAGGCTCCTATAAATCTTCCAACCATTGCACCGCCCCAATAGTATGACACCATTTTACCTGCATCAGCTTCTTTTAGCCCGGCAATTTCGGGTTGACCTAAATAATTTACAAGGAAACTTCCAATTGAAACTTCTGCACCTACATAAACAAAGATTCCAACTGCACCTAAAACTAAATGCTTATAACCCCAAGCGCTTTGGTGATTTCCATCAATGCTTACCTCGCTTCCGCTTCCTGATACGGTTGAATATTCAATAACAGGTAGCTTAATCAAAGCGAATACTGCAGCGACCAATAAAAGTACTGCTGCAAGGCCGACATAAGGCATTTGAACAGCTGCTGCTTCAGTTGCTCTGTACGCTTCAAGCGATGTTGAGTCTAATAATTTTATTTGATCTAATGATTTCAACTCAACCGAAAGAATTAGTAACGAGCCAAACCATGGGGCGATTGTTGTTCCTAAAGCATTGAATGCTTGTGTAAGGTTGAGTCTGCTCGAAGCCGTTTCTGATTTCCCGAGTATTGCTACATAAGGGTTTGCAGCGACTTGAAGCAAAGTGATCCCCGAGGCAAGGACAAATAAAGCTGCAAGAAAAATCCAGTATTCACGAATTCCCGCCGCAGGGTAGAAAAGTAGTGTTCCGATTGCCGCAGTCACTAGACCAACAACGATTCCTTTTTTGTATCCTATTTTCTGTAATATTTTTCCTGAAGGAACTGACATCAAAAAATATGCAAGAAAGAACACAAACTGAGTCATCATTACTTGAGTATAATTCAAATCGAAAACAGATTTTAGATGAGGGATAAGAATATCATTCAAGCATGTGAGAAATCCCCACATAAAAAATAATGAGGTAAGAACTGTCAGCGCAAATGTGTAATTTTTTTCTTCACCGTTTGATGAAATATTATTTGTTGTTGAAATTGGTCCAGATGCCATATATTCTCCTTTGTAAGAGTAATAAAATATTATTATGATTAAATGAAAACCCATTAAGTATAGTGAAGTAAATGGGCTTAGTCATCTATAAATGCTCAACTAACTAATTATCAAAGATAATAGAAAAATAATCAATATCAATGGAGAATTGGACTTCAGTAGAATTGCCTTCAGATATTGGGAATACCCAAAACGCGATTAATTGAGCGGGACAATAAAGGGAAGAACAAATAAAAATGGCAACACATTATAAAATATGTTGCCATTTAGTCTGCGGAAGGGGTGGGATTCGAACCCACGGTACGCTTTTGACGTACACACACTTTCCAGGCGTGCCAGTTCAACCACTCCTGCACCTTTCCAGCAAAGTTGAAAACAAAATTACGAATATTTTTGCTTAGTTCAAATTGGAATTATTGAATCGGATGTCGTGATTTAGATGTTTTGTAATCTAATTTAGATTATGTTGTTCTGCTTTAGCCAAATGCGACCTTCAAGTGACTTAAAGAACATTTCTCTTTGGAATGCTTCACTTCTGGTTTGATAGCTTTCTGAATAGATAATTTCCTAAGGGACGAATGGTTTAGTGTACTTGACTTTCCCGGAATTATGGTTCTTCAAGCGTACTTCTATTATATTTTGAATTAAAACGAGGGGTGGGATTCCTCGCAGAGTCCTGTGGAGAACCCACGGTACGCTTTTGACGTACACACACTTTCCAGGCGTGCCAGTTCAACCACTCCTGCAC
>CAIWTC010000540.1 GCA_903915485.1 uncultured Ignavibacteriales bacterium
CGAGTACATATGACAGCATTTTTACAGGTGGCAGGTGGAGAACATTCTTTACTTATTTGCCGTCAGGTTTTAATTCATTAACGAAACATCCATTAGTACTCGCGTTTCATGGCGGGGGTGCAACCAGTTATGTATCTCTTCAATATCAATCACGGTTATCGCAAAAAGCAGATACGGCGGGATTTATATTAGTCTATCCCGAAGGTGTGAAGATTGCGGGAAGCAGAACTTTTAATGCCGGAGGATGCTGTTCGCCTGCAACAACTCTAAACATCGATGATGTCGGCTTTGTCAATGCACTTTTAGACATTCTTTTTAAAAGTTTACCGGTTGATACTGCGCGTGTTTATGCAACGGGATTTTCTAATGGTGCGCTATTGTGTTACCGGCTTGCTAATCAACTTTCTAACCGTATTGCAGCGATTGCTCCTGTAGAAGGTGTGTTGATTCACTTTCCATGGGCGCCTACAAGGGCGGTTCCAATAATCAGTTTTCATTCCTATAAGGATTTCAATATTCCATATTACGGTGGTTTAACCATCGGACCATCGGGGACATATTATGCACCGCAGGATAGCATATTTAGTATTATCAGTTCAAGTTTTTCCTGTGCAGTCAAGAAGGAAATTCTTTTTCATGATACTAGTCAGTATGACCACTTTAAATACTCTGACTGTAACTGCGGCAGTGTGATTGAACAGTTTGTGAGTTATGACGGTGAGCATTCCTGGCCCGGTGGTTTATCTGTATCGGGAGTAACGGTGAGTGATAAATTCAGCGCGACTTATCTTATGTGGGAGTTTTTCAAAAAGTATACTATTAACTGCAATGCATCGACTGTTGGAGAGGAACAAGTAAATCGTAAATCATTTTGGATTGAGCAGAATTATCCGAATCCGTTTAATCCTGAAACGGTTATTAAGTATTCGTTGCCTGAGGATAGTTATGTCTTGTTGAAGGTGTATGATTTTCTTGGAAGGGAAGTTGTGACAATGGTTGATGCGTATCAGAATGCCGGCGAATATTCGAATACGCTCAGTTCGCGATTGCTGAGTTCGGGTAGTGTAAGTTTTACAAGCGGTGTTTATTATTATAGAATTATTGCTGGTGGTTTTTCTAAAAGCATGAAAATGATTTATTTGAAATAATCTTTCAAGGTTTGAATAATTAGCTAGCTAATACGGTAGATTTTTGAATTATGTTTGAAACTGATTTCCATTTGTTCTCTGGTTTTTTATAATTGATTGGTGAAATAATTTCAAGTTCGTGTTTTATTGCAAGTGCAATTACTTCAGCAAATTTAACTGGAACTGCGTTCCCAATCATTTTGTATCCGGCCGCAATATTCCGATAATAAAATTTAAAATTATCAGGGAATGTTTGAATTCTTGCGCATTCTCTAACGCTTAAACGCCTGTATAATTTTTCCATTCCAGGGACAAAAATTCTAGTATTTTGTTCGATAAATTCCATTTTCGGAGCTTGAGGATGTAAAGGAGCGTGTCTTCCCCCTGCTTGAATGGTGAAAGATACTTCTTCCCAATTTCTAACTCTATTTCTTGACATATACATGGTTGAAAAACCTCCAGTCATAAATTCATGATTAGGGACAGCGCATTCACTTCCATTGGTGATATTATTGGACTTTGCGGGGATTACATTATCTTTTAAGTCCCATATCGTATCTTTTAATGTTATTTTATTGAAAATAGTATCTCCTGATGGAAACCTAAAATCTATTCCTAAATCAGAGCGAAATCCAACAAAAAAAACTCTTTTTCTATCTTGAGGAATTCCATAGTCAGATGCATTTAGTAATTGAAAAGAAAGTTTATATCCGCATTCTCTAAATAAGTTTTTAATATTTTCTAAGGCTTGACGGTGTATTGGAAGTAACATTCCTGAAACATTTTCTGCTAAAAAAAATAATGGCTGCTTATCGGCTAATATGCGTATGAAATCATAAAATAGTTGACCCCTGCTATCATTAATTCCGCGCAGCGCTCCTGCCTCGCTCCAGCTTTGGCATGGTGGTCCCCCTATGATTCCGTCGCAATCCGGCACTTCATCCGATGGAATATTAGTGATGCTTCTTTTATCTAAATATGTGTGCGTATGGTTTTTTTCATAGGTCTCCCAGATCTCTTTATCATATTCGTTAGCCCAAATGCATTCGAATCCGGCTTTTGAAAACCCCAAATCTAAACCGCCTGCTCCGGCGAAAAAAGTAGCTAATTTCATAATTTATTCATGTAACTTATAGTATGCAAAATAGTGATTTGCTGAAGTATTTCCAAGCAATTTACTTTTTCTCAATGAAAAGAATATATACTGTTCTTCTATCGCTTTGAGGAATTTCAGTTCGCCAGGTTTGTCCATCTCTATTAGGTCTAGGTTTTCCGACAATATTCTTGAAAACCCATGGTTCATTCTCTTTTTTTTTTGCTATTCCAACTGCACGAGAATGTTCGGATTTACTCATTTGACCAATCCATTGTCGCCTTAATGCAATGCTCAGCGACCCACTATATTCTTCAAAATATTCACCAAAAGAATATGTCTTAATATCTGATTTTTGAATTATTTCTTGTGGGGCTTCGAGAATGAAGCTTGCGGGATGAGTGGAAACTCCAATATTTGGACTGCCTCTCATCATTAAAAATTCTAACATTACCTTAAACTGAAAATCATCAAAAAAATCTTGCCACGGTCTATTTCTACCTTCCACCTTTCCCGAATGAAAATCAAGAATTGCTTTGTCTAATTTATTTATTATTATGCTCGACTCAGCAATATGAAGATAGGAAAATAAATCCAACAAGTTTTTCCGCTGGATTCTATTAAATGAAAAACTTGAGCCCGATTGTTTGATTGATACACCAAAATTATTTAAGTATATATCTGCTTTTTTTACGGAATCCTGAGTGGCAATTAAAGATATATTCGATTCCAAAAGAATGTCCTCTATTCCGCCATCAGGTTTTGGTGCACCAATTAGATTTATTACACCAAGGTGTGGTAACTCAATACTTTTTAAGTTATCAAATAAAAATCGCGCAACTTTTATTTCATTGCCGGCCATTGGATTCCTTATCATTTGGAAAAAACGCATTGATTTTGCAAGAAAGGGCTCTGGCTAGCTTATCAATATTGATTAGAGACACATTTCTTTTACCTAATTCGATTGAACTTATATAAGTCCTATGAAGATTCGATCTAAAAGCTAATTCTTCCTGAGAAATTCCCAATTTAAGACGAATTTCTTTTACTCGATTTCCAAAAGTTTTTGTTATATCCATTAAATAAAGATATGCGCTGGCACACTATAAGTCTACATACTATAAGTAACATATTCGCTTTATATATTTTATTATTTAAGGGTATTAAAAACTTTTTGGAGATAGCTGGGGAAAAATTATTCGGATAGATTTATTTGAAGTAATAATATTTAGTGTACTAAAAGCAAAATCCCGTCAACAGTATTTCTGATGACGGGATTTTTTGTAATTGGTATATTTAATTGTGAAATATCTTATTCGAATGATCTTTCAAATAATTCAACAATTGCTTTTCTTGCATTTTCCTGAAGGAAGCGCGTGCCTGTTCCTACAAAGTGAACATGGGTAATTACAGGTAAGTTATCTGCGGTACATTGAACCCAATCAGTTCTGTTCCATTCAAACCATGCATCTTTTTTCTGATCGAAAACATAGAGGGGTTTGTTGCAGAGTTTTGCAAATTCAGCACCCCAACCTGTACCGCCGTTTACTGTTTTGTCTTCGAGGATTTCACCGATGACATAAACTTCCTGCCCGTTGTTAATCTGATACCAGATGCTTTGGAGAATTTTACGGAATGAAGGAGTTTGAGTATACTTTCTGTTCATAAGTTTTGAAATATATTCAAGACTGACATCACCGTTTTGAAGTTCTTCATGATTCAAAACACGAAGTCCTCTATGACGAACAATTGAGTGACCTTCAAATGTAAAGTTAACTTCTTCAATGCCTAAGCGTTCTGCGTTGGCGCCAAATTCTGCTTCCGCGCCGACGATGCCGCCGCTGAATAAAATACAATCTTCTCTTTTCATGATTATTCCTTTATAATAAAAATATTTTTTTATTGCTCTCGGCAGAATATTTACCGTGCAATAATTCCTTAATCTAGATATAATAATTTATTTACTATTTAAATATAAGGAATTCAAAGTGGATATTTGGCCTGGAAAGAATAATATAATTTGAATTAATTCGGGGAGTTGTCCTTGGGGCTTGCCGGGTGACGAAAATACTTTGCATAGGGTTGGGTAGAGTTTCCTCTTATAATTAATTATTCATACCTTTGTAAATGAAAATTAAACATAGAGAATATTATGAAAAGTGAAAATATTATAAGCATTAAGCCCTTGGATTTTATGTGGCCTGTTAGAGACCCTTTTTTGTTTTGTGTTCATCACCACGATGATTACCCGGCAGGCAACGATGAGATGGGTCCCGCAGAGTCGCTAAGAGGAAGGAATATCGGAAGTGATTTCACGCTAAAGGATGGATGGCGGATGTATCACGGTGAAAAGGTTCCTGGATTCCCTGCGCATCCTCACCGCGGATTTGAAACGGTGACGGTGGTAATGAACGGACTCGTTGACCATTCAGATTCACATGGTCAGGCGGGGCGATACGGTAACGGTGATGTACAGTGGATGACGGCAGGTAAGGGACTTCAGCATTGTGAAATGTTTCCACTGCTGAATAAAGAAGGCCGCAACCCAGCCGAGTTGTTTCAGATATGGCTTAATCTGCCGAAAGTAAAAAAGTTTGCGGAGCCGCATTTTAAGATGTTGTGGAATGAAGATATTCCCGTTTATAGATTAACTGATGCAGGTGGCAGAACTGCTGATATCCGTGTTGTTGCCGGAGTTATTGAAAATGTTTTTGCTCCTGAACCTGCACCAGATTCATGGGCGGCTGACTCAAATAACGAAGTGGCGATTTGGACAATAAAGATGCAAGCGGGATTTAAGTGGACACTTCCTGTTGCGGGTGTGTCTGTTAACCGCAGTTTGTATTTTTATGACGGCAGTTCAATGATTTTTGACGGTCAAAAAATACCGGTTAATAATTGTGTCGAAGTTAAAGCCGACGCTGAAGTGATTATCGAAAATGGAAATACTGAGAGTTATCTGTTGCTGCTTCAGGGAAAACCAATCAGTGAACCGGTGGTTCAATACGGCCCGTTCGTGATGAATACTCAAGGTGAAATAAGGCAGGCGTTTGTTGATTATCAGGA
>CAIWTC010000541.1 GCA_903915485.1 uncultured Ignavibacteriales bacterium
AGCCAATTGATAAACCAGAAGTGGTCGAAACGGAGTTTCGACCTACAATTGTAGGACGAAACTCCGTTTCGTCATTTGCTTCGGATGGGGAGAATATTGAAGAAAGCAACTCTTCAACTTACATTGTCACCAAAATATTGCAAGATTTGAAAAAATATACTGCAAGGGAGTGTAATAAATTACTTGGACGAGCAGGGGCATTTTGGCAGCATGAAAGTTATGATCATGTTGTTCGAAACGAGGATGAATTGCAGAGGATTGTTGAATATGTATTAAATAATCCGGCTAAGGCAGGGTTGTGCGATGCAAATGAAAATTGGAAATGTAATTATTTCAATCCCGAAAATTATTGAAATAATGTAGGACGAAATTCTCCGCAGGACTCTGTGAGCGTTTCGTCATTCTCAAGTAATCGGAAGAATCTTATAAAAGTATTAGTCCCAAGGTGTCGAATCGGAGATTCGACCTACAACAGAAAAATAATTGTAGGACGAAACTCTCCGCAGGACTCTGTGAGCGTTTCGTCATTCGCAAGTAATTGGAAGAACGTTATAAAAGTATTAGTCCCAAGGTGTCGAAACGGAGTTTCGATCTACAAATCTAGGAGTTTGCTACAAATTCATCAACCAGGCTTAAATATTTGCTTTTTTCTTCTTCAGAAATAAAACTTGCAGCAAATGAATTTTTCACAAGCGTTATTATATGCTCGCGTTCTAATCCGACCGCTTCAGCAGTAGTAATAAAATTATCATTAATATATCCGCCGAAATATGCCGGGTCATCGGAGTTAACTGTTGCCATGAGTCCCTTTTTCAGCATAGTTTTAAGCGGGTGGTCTTTCATATCCATTACAACACGAAGCTTTAAATTTGAAAGCGGACATACTGTTAGTGGTATCTGCTTGGCAACGATTTCCTTAAGTAGTTCATCGTCATCTAAGCATCTGTTGCCGTGGTCAATTCTAGTTATGTTAAGAAGATTCAATGCTTCGCGAACATATTCCGCCGGGCCCTCTTCACCTGCGTGGGCAACTGTCAGAAGTCCGAGTTCTCTTGCTTCAGCAAAAACGCGTTCAAACTTTGATGGAGGATTCCCAACTTCTGCAGAATCTAATCCAATGCCAATTATCCAATCTCTGTATGGAAGTGCTTGATTAAGTGTTTCAAATGCTGACTCCTCGGACATATCTCTCAAGAAGCACATAATAAGTCTGGATGATATCCCTAATTTATCCTGAGCATCAACCAAGGCTTTTCTGATTCCATTTATTACTGCATCAAAACTTACACCTCGTTTTGTGTGAGTCTGCGGGTCAAAAAATATTTCGGAATGAATTATTTTATTTTCTTTTGCCTTAAGAAAATATGCCCATGTTAAATCGTAAAAGTCTTGCTCATGCAGCAAAACATCTGCGCCTTGATAATATAGGTTTAGGAATTCCTGAAGATTATTAAAGCTATATGCAGCTCTTAGTGCGTCAACGGATTCGAATGGAATAGAAATATTGTTGCGGTGTGCAATTGCAAATAAAAGTTCGGGCTCGAATGTTCCTTCGATATGAAGGTGCAGTTCTGCTTTGGGAATATTTGTAATCAAATCAGTGAGTGAAATGTTTTTGTGCATACTATTAAAAATTCTTGTTTATTGCTTAAATAGGTAATTCACATTTTATAGAAAAACGGACTGTATAATACTACTATTTTGCTGAATAAAAATGGAAAATATCATTATGCTAAAATTTCCAAAACGGGAATTGGGCCAAGTTAATCCCTTCTGATTTTATTTCATAAGCATCATCTTAATTGAGCGTATCTTATCACCAACAGTTAGCCTTGCGAAATAAACACCACTAGGATAATTCTTCCCGTCGAATGAACATGTGTATGTTCCCTGATGCTGTTCACGATTTACCAATGATGTTACCTCATTGCCAAGGATATCATAAACATTAAGCGTCACAAACTGAGGACTGTTCAAAGTGTATTGAATGGTCGTACTAGGGTTAAATGGATTTGGATAATTCTGTAATAACTCAAAGTTCTTGTCTTTATTGGCTCTTAATTCTGATGCAACATCCGTTAAACTTGTATCCACTTTAAAAATAGCATTAACACTTACATAGAAAAGTTCATTGTTCACCCAAATAGAACGGCCGTTTTGTATCGTTGTAAACGGCTTAATCTTTCCTGAAAAATCGCCTTGATACTTAGTATACTGATTTTGAAATACGCATTGCCCGTCAGAATTTAACTCAATTCTTGAACTTGAATTCCCGAAAGGAGTTAATCTGATTTCCTGGTCTTGCGGGTTGCGCAGCCAAATATTTTGCTGTCCAAGATTACCAGTTTTTGCGTATGCAATCCATCCGTTGTTGATGCTGTAATCCATATCAGGACTGTAATTGCCGGACCAACCAAGGCAGATTTCACTGCTTCCATTATTAAGGATTAGGCTATCACCAGAACTGGTATTGCGTTTGTATAAAAATTTATAACCATCTGTTCTGGGATAAATATTTCTGCCCGCTGATGTAAGTTTGCGGTATTCACCCCCATTATAGAAGTAGATATTCCAGTCCA
>CAIWTC010000542.1 GCA_903915485.1 uncultured Ignavibacteriales bacterium
GGTACAATTTCCGGGTTGACTATTTTTGGCAATCTAACAGTTGGGACCGGTTCTCTTTTTAGAGTTGAATCAAGATCACCTGTGGGGGCAGCAAATAGTTATCTTGACCATCTCCTCAATATTTACGGTAACATTACAAATTCAGGTACGATTGACCTAAGGGGTGGAAGCACGAGTGGCGGAAGTGCAAGCGGTGTCTTGACTACATTTTTAGGGACAGGAAATTCAACAATATCATTAACCAGTACAAACTATCAGTCGAGTGTTGAAGAATTTTGCGGAATAACTATTAACAAAACAAGCGGCGCAAAAGTAATTCTTTCATCAGGCAATTTGTTTATGACTAATGCTTCGAGTGTCGGCCCTTGCATTCTTACATTTACAAATGGAAAAATTGAAACTCTTGGTTCTTCTATATGGGTTGCGCTATCTACCGGCTCAACTGCCGTCACGGGTGCTTCAGCACTAAGTTATGTAAGCGGTTCATTCGGTCGGGGTATGAATACAAGTCAAGGTACGGATAAAAAGTTTGATATTGGTGATGCTGATGGCTACCGGCCAATATTTGTCAGGTCAAATACGGGAGGTGTTGCAAGCGGTCATTATGTATATACAAAGTTAATAAAGGGGGTTGCGAATAATGGTTCAAGCACACTGAGTGGGGGTATAGACAGCGTTTCTAGATATCACTATTACATAGTTGGTTATTCAAAAGGAGGAGTTGCTGCAACAGCCGACACTATGGCTTTTGAACAATTAACTCCATCTTATAGAGATGATGAAGGTTTGACACAGAATCAGACAGGAGTGATGGTTGCATACTCCAAAGATAGCCGCGCGACTTGGCTAAATGCCGGGCCTACAAATCATGTCGTTGATATCTCAAATCCTCCAAATATTTTGCAAAGTTCTACAATAAGTCCTCTTATAGTTCTCAAAAATTCCGAAACTTTTAATGTCGCTCTTGGTTTTGGTATTGGAAGTGCGACAGGTCCTATTCCTGATTCAACAAACGCAAAATATGGTCCTGTGCTTTTGCATCAATATGATTTTTGGAAAGGCAGTTCTGCAAGTCCATCTCCGTTGCTTATATGGATTCATGGAGGAGGATTAACTGCCGGAAGTAAGTCTGATGTATCAGTAAACATGGTGTCCTCGCTTCTTGCAAAAGGTTTTGCTGTTATGTCTATAAATTATAGACTTTCACCTGAGGTAATAGTGCCTAATCATTATCTTGACTGTGCGCGCGCAATTCAATACGCAAGATTAAATGCGGCAAAATTTAATATTGACCCGGACAAAATTGCACTTGGCGGAAGTTCTGCCGGGGGATTGACATCTTTCTGGTTAGCTTATCATGATGATTTGGCAGACCCGCTAAACACTGACCCGGTCTTAAGAATGTCTTCAAGAGTTAAAGCTATCATGTGCTGGAGCGGTCAAACCAGTGTTGATAAAAGAGTCGTTGGTGATTGGATTGGCCCAATCGTTTTAGATTTCTCAAGTTATTTCAGCGGGACGATATTTGGTTTAACTCCGACCACAATGGACACACCTGAGGCATATGCAATGTTTGAAATGGCATCGCCCTATAATCATGTCACTGCAGGTGACCCTGCAACATTTATGTATTATACTTATGTTGATACACCTAAAACAAGCAGTGAAGCCATCCATCATGTTAATTTTGGAATTCATCTAAAGAGTAGATTGGATTCCTTAGGAATTCCTAACTCATTGCTGACGCCGGCTTATACAAGCTCAGTTACTGATGCAGGTATTTCTTTTGTGTTAAAATATTTATCCACTCCGACTGATGTTAAGATAGGTGGAGATAGAATCACTGAAAAATTTAAGGTTTATCAGAATTACCCAAATCCATTTAATCCTTCAACTAAGATTAGGTTTGAGATTGGTACTTCTTCAAAAGTTTCGATTATGGTTTATAATGTCTTGGGAAAATTAGTTTCCGATTTGGGTGTAGTGGATATGAATAGTGGATATCATGAAGTAAACTTTGATGGCGGGAAAATT
This sequence comes from uncultured Ignavibacteriales bacterium, assembly GCA_903915485.1. Taxonomy (GTDB): domain Bacteria; phylum Bacteroidota; class Ignavibacteria; order Ignavibacteriales; family Ignavibacteriaceae; genus CAIYTF01. The sequence goes on from CAIWTC010000542.1 coordinate 2,035, forward strand.
TCTTCAGGAATGTACATTTGTAAAATATCAGATGGACTAAATACTAAATCAATTAAAATGGTAATTTTAAAATAATATTTGCGCCTCTATAATACCGGGCGGGTAACCTATCTGCCTGGTATTAATTTTCCTCCGCATCAATATAGAAAAATATTAAATGAATATAATTCGACTAAAGACACTGACTTTTCTTTGTATAATAGTTTTTTCCTTCAACGGTTTGATTTTCCCCCAAACTTATTTGGTAAGTATGAAAAAATTAGATGAAGTAAAAACTTTTGTTAACTCTGAGAGTAAATTGTATAAAAGTCAGTATGAAAGACTAATCAGGTCTGCTGACAAAATGGTTAAGGATAAAATGTTGTCAGTGGTTGATAAAGGGCGGATTCCTGATAGCGGCGATAAACACGACTATATGAGTATGGCTCCATATTGGTGGCCTAACCCTGAAACGGAAGATAGTCTGCCCTATGTGCGAAAGGATGGGGAAAGAAATCCGGGCCGGCTTGAGATTAGTGACCACTCATATTTTTCAAGGGCAACCAACTCTATTTTTGAATTGTCATTAGCATACTACCTTAGCGGTAATAAAAAATATGCTGAGAAAGCTGTACAGTATTTGAACTATTGGTTCTTGGATAGCAAAACAAAAATGAACCCCAATCTGAATTACGCTCAGGCTGTTAAGGGAATGAACAATGGCCGCGGCTCAGGTGTTTTGGAAGGAAGGGGGCTTATTTTTATAGTTGATGCATTAGGAGTTCTAAAGCATGCTGGTGGAATCGATGATAACACATATTTAGGTCTAAAAAAATGGCTCACACAATATCTTAAATGGATGTTGGAAAGCAAAAACGGAAAATCAGAATATAAAGCAGCAAACAACCATGGTTCTTGGTATGATGCGCAGGTAGTATCATATGCACTCTTTGTTGGAGACACGGTTACAGCACTTAAACATGCACAGCGGGTTAAAGAAAGAATCGAAAATCAAATTACTATTGATGGCAAACAGCCTGCTGAACTTGTAAGAACTAATTCTTACGGATATTCGTTTTTTAATCTTGAAGCATTAGCCATGCTAAGCCGCCTGAGTGAAAATTTAAATATTAACGGATGGAATTATTCAACTCAAGATGGAAAAAGTATGATTAAAGCCCTTGAGTATATGTATCCTTACGCACTAAATGAAACACCATGGCCTCATCAACAAATTTCTGAGCGGGGTAAGGACGGTCCGGCAAGAGTTTTCTTATATGCGTATTTTGCTACAGGTGAAAAAAAGTATTATCAAGCAGCTCTAAGTGTTAAGAATAATGACCTGCATGATATTATTGAATTATTATATCTTTGATAAATGAAAGTGCACATGTTTATTAATATAAAATCTATTTGTTCGTGTTTGTTTCTAATGTTGCTATTTCCAATGGCGAACGCATTTCCGCAGCAGCTTATTTTTAATCAGTCAAAACTGGATAATATTCGACTTGATTATAAAGAGAGCAAAGGCAAAGTCCGTAAAGAATATGAACGGGCTGTAAAAAGCATTTTAAAAGAGGGTGATAAAGCTTTAGCAAATGATGTGTATTCTGTTATTGATAAGGAACTACTTCCCCCAAGCGGCGATAGACATGATTATTATAGCACCGGTAAATACTGGTGGCCTGATCCTTCAAAACCGGACGGTCTTCCGTATATACAAAAGGACGGTAAAGTAAATCCTGATAACGATAAAATTTCTGATTCAAAAAATATGGACAGATTTTTGAGGGAGATGCATACTCTTTCAACCGCGGCTTTTATATCGGGGAAGAAAGAGTATTCTGAAAAAGCTGAGGAACTTCTGAATAGATGGTTCATTGATACTACAACAAAAATGAATCCAAATTTGAACTATGCTCAGGTTAAAATTGGTTATAAAGGATTACTTTATTCAGGCATAATCGATGTAAACGCAATGTATACTTTGGTTGAATCAGTAATAATGTTGAAAAAATGTAACTGCATTTCAGAGGCAACATACAAGGGTACATCAAAGTGGCTGGAAGAATATTTTGTTTGGCTTACAACTTCCAAGTCAGGTGTTAAGGAAAGTAAATCAGAAAACAATCATGGCTCATGGTATGATGTACAGGTTGTTTCATTATCCTTATTCCTCGGCAAAAATGATTTTGCAAAATCGGTTCTGGAGAAGGCAAAAGAGAGCAGATTCAGTTCTCAAATTGAACCTGATGGCAGGCAACCTTTAGAATTAAAGCGGACCTTGTCTATGAACTATTCATGTTTTAGTTTGAAGGCGTTTTGTTTATTGGCAAAGATGGGAGAAAAAGTTGGCGTAGATTTATGGAATTATGAACCGTCAAGCGGAAGAGGCTCATTAAAAAAAGCAGTTTACTTTTTGATTCCTTTTATGAATGGTGATAAAAAGTGGGAAACTCAGCAAATTAAAGAATTTGAGATTGACAGTTATATTGAGGTATTTGTTCTTGCTGCATCAAAATATTCTGATAAAAGTATTGCAGAAACTGCTTTCAGAAAACAGAAAAAAGATTTTCAAGGCTCAATGAAATCGGTATTGTTTTAAGGAATTATGAACAGACAACTATTGAAAAATCTCATATTTGTTCTTTGCCTTTCAAGCAATTTACTTTTATCGCAAACATGGCAGTCAAAATTAGTAGGGTATCAAAACGGTATTTTGTCCTACACTCCTGATGCAAATGGCGCAGTAATTCCTGACTTTAGTTACGCCGGATACAAACGAAGTGAAGTGCCTATACCAACTGTACCTGTTGTTAAGACGATTAGTCCTATCGCAGGCGACAACACGGCTTCAATCCAAGCAGCAATAGATGCTGTGGGAGTCCTACCGATGGACAATGACGGAATCAGAGGTGCACTTTTGCTGAACGCAGGTGTTTATAATGTTTACGGGACTCTAACTATTCCATATTCGGGGGTAGTCCTTAGAGGTGTCGGCAACGGCGATGATACTTTGACTAATACTGTTATATATGGGAGGGGAAACACTCCGGTTCAAAGGTCAATCATTATTGCAGGTGGTGGAAACAATTCTGCTTGGAAAGATTCTGTGAGCGGTTCTCGTGTAAATATTACTTCCGATATAGTTAAAGTCGGTGATAGGAAGTTTACCGTTTCATCCGCATCCGGGTATACAGTTGGAGATAATATCATTATATACCACCCTTGCACTGAAACCTGGCTTGCGGCAATAAATTATGGCGGTCCTGATACTTCTGCAGGTTGGGGTGTTGACGATCAACCTATAGTTATGAATAGACGCATCATGGCAATAACCGGTAATGAAATTACAATCGATGCGCCGGTTTATAACATCTTAAATAAGTCTTTATCGCAAAGTTATATATATAAGTATGGCAGGGCGAATATCAAAACTAACATTGGTGTTGAAAAAATTAAAATTGATATTGAAACTTTAGGTGGAGTGGATGAAAACCATGCTTGGACTGCAGTTACACTAAATCAGGTAGAAGATTGCTGGGTGAGCGATTGCACTATGATTCATTTCGGTTATGCCGCTGTTCATACTATGACTGCCACAAGGGTAACCGTCCAAAATTGTAATGCACTCGACCCGATAAGCATCATCACTGGAGAGAGAAGATATAATTACTGTGTTTACATTGCTTCGAACATGATTTTATTCAAGGATTGTGTAGCTCGAAGCGGAAGACATCACTTTGTTTCAAATGGGCACAGTTATGTTTCTGACATAGTTGTTCTTAATTGCAAGTCACTGAAGATAAACAATTCAAGTGAAGGCCACAGAAGATGGTCACAGGGGATGCTCTATGATAATTATCTGGATACATTGCCTGTAGTTTCTTCTTATGTGCTTGGATTATATAATCGTGGCAGTATGGGAACTAGTCACGGATGGGCAGCAGTTAATTCTGTTGTGTGGAATTCGAGTGTCGGCTCAAGAGATATGATAATTCAAAAGCCGCCGATAGGACAAAACTATGCTATTGGTTGTTTCGGCAGAAAAATTACCGGGACAAATCCTCCGGCACCTTTTACACAGCCTACAGGTTATGTTGAAGGCACTAATACTTCAGGACTTGAACCAAAGTCGTTATTTCTAGCACAGTTGCAGCAAAGAATGAGTACAACAAAAGTTGGTGCTGATGAAGCAATTGTTTCAAAAGATTTTAAGCTTTATCCCGCATATCCCAACCCATTCAATCCTCAAACATCTATAAGATTTAATCTTCCATCGGCAGAGAAAATTAATGTAAGTGTTTACGGTATTTTGGGGAATAAGGTAGATGAATTATTCTCAGGAACAGCTGTAGCAGGAGAGAATAAAATTAATTGGGACTTAACCAGTAAAAAAATAAGCAGCGGTGTGTATATCATCTTGCTTCAATATCAAAATCAATTTCTTACACAAAAAGTTACTTACTTAA
>CAIWTC010000543.1 GCA_903915485.1 uncultured Ignavibacteriales bacterium
TCAACTAATATTCATGGTGGCTTTACCTGCGTTCATCTTTGCTGAAATGCTGAAGATGGATGTCCGGAAAGCATTTGATTTTAATTTAATAGGATATGTGTATCTCGGGACCTTTGCAACAGTGTTTTTAGCTTGGATAACGGGTAAGATTCTAAAAGCAAAAGATTCGGACTTTGGAGCGTTTATTCAGGGAAGTTATCGCGGAAACCTGGCAATCATCGGACTTGCTTTGATTGGGAATGTCGGCGGAACTATAGCACTTGGCAAAGCAGCAATTGTACTCGCCTTTGTGATGCCGCTTTATAATGTTATTGCAATTGTAGTGCTTTCCTTTTACAGTACCTCATCCAATTCAGGCATGTATAAAAAAGTTTTAAAAGACATCGCCGTCAATCCGCTTATGATAGCGTTGGTTTTGGGGTTTGTCTTTTCCTTAGCAAGAATAACACTTCCTGCCATTGCGCAGACGACAGTTAATTACCTGGCATCGCTTTCGCTTCCTTTGGCTCTGATTGGAATCGGCGGTTCACTCAGCAGGGAAAACCTGATTAAGTCCAAACGATTTGCTGTGATTGCTGCTTCGCTTAAACTTGTGGCTGCTCCGGTAATCTTAACATTAATAGCATACCAACTTGGATTTAGAGGGTATGACTTATTGGTTATTTATATTAGCTTTGGTGCCCCGACAGCTATCGTAAGTTATGTTATGGCTGAGAGCATGGGCGGAAACGGCGGGTTGGCAAGTTCCGTGATTCTTATTACAACATTCTTCTCGGTGTTGACAATATCTGCGGCGGTATTTGTGATGAAAGCATTGGGACTGTTTTAGTTATACAGCATATAACTTCCGGCAATTCAATAAAAAAAGCCATCCGTGAACGAATGGCTTTAAATACTTATTTTACTATTCTAATTTATTTCAGAGACAAAATGTAATCCGCAAGGATTCCTAATTTTTCGTCATCCAATTCTTTGAAAGGACGCATAGGATTAGGATATTTAGTCTTAAATTCTGCGAACCTAGGCGAAGATTCGGGATTTTTAATATACTGCATAATCTGCTCTTTTTTGTAAACAGATGAAAGACCCACAAGGGAAGGAGCACCGCCACCGCCATTTAATCCTTGACCATGACAACTTATACATCCCAATTCTTCAACCAATGGGGGTGTCGAAGAAGCAATACTTTCCGAAGTTACTTTTTGTAAGAGAAATAAAATAATGAACAGCCCGACAAACGCAGCTATCCACAATTGAGCTTTAGTCATATTTTTCCATAAATGTGAAAACACAATTTACAAAAAAACTTATTCTGTTTCAATTTCTTTAGAGTAATATGTCTTAAAAGATTTGATTGCCTGGAAAATGGCATTTGCTATGCTGTTTTGGCCTTCTTCGCTTTTCATGTATTCCGAGTCTTTTTCATTGGTGACATACCCTGTTTCAAAAAGGATGCTGGGCATGGCGGCGCCGACTAACACATAAAAGCCTGCTTGCTTAATTCCTCTTGAGATAATTTTATCACTATTGCGTAGGTGGTTATCCATGATTTCGGCAAATTTTTCTGAATACCGCATATATGAAGAATGAGCCATGCTTACCAAAATAAAATTTTCATCAGTAAGTTTTTCATACCGTGCTGGTTTTTCTTCATATGAGATAACAGAGTTTTCTCTCTCTGCTATAGTGATTGCTTCTTGAGTCCTCCCCGGGCGCAGAAGGTAAATTTCATAGCCGTTTGGTACGCTTGATTTTGCAGCGACCGAATTACAGTGAACCGAAATAAAAAGTTTTCCATTATTTTCATTTGCGATTTTGCCCCGTTTATATAGCTCTATGAATGTGTCATCCTTACGGGTATATACAACTTTAACCTCTTTAAGGTTTTGAGTAATAAGTTTACCGACTTTGAGCGTAACTGCCAGGTTGATTTGCTTCTCAATTGTGTTGTGAATTCCAATTGCACCGTAATCCTTGCCGCCATGACCGGCATCAAGTACTATCACATCAAATTTCCACTTTTGCTTTTGGGCATCAGTAGGTTTACTTTTAGCAAATTTTTTATTGTGAATAGTAACAATCAGTTTGTGTTCGTTCTCCTGAAATATCTCGTGTGAAGAATAGTCGCTATTCACCTTGATTCCGATTTCAGCTTTTTTGTTAGACTTAGTCCAGTGAATGCCTTTTATTACTCCGGCAGTTAAAGTGTAACCTTCAGGCAGCGCTACATCATTGGGCCTGTTGAAAAGAATTGCGATTTCACTGTTCTTAAAGCTGGATGTATATTTATCAATTTTATATTTTGAAGAAAGTGTAATCAGAGTTCCGTTTACTCTTTCAGATATGGAATATGAAATAAATGAAGAAGTCACTTCAACAGGTGTTGAAGGTTTTTTATCCTCAGTCTCTTTCTTCTCTTCCTCATGCTTTGGTTCGACTTCCTTTTCCTCAGCATTAAGTTTTTCCGAAGCAGATTTTAGTTTCTTTCCTGTTTTTGAAAGTAACAGACTACTGAAAGAATTAAATGGGATGAAAATATCTTTTCTGCGCTCTATGGTAGGGTTGGAAAGCTGATAGGTTACTGGAGATGAAGTTTCTTTATCCCGTATAACTACAAAAGGATTGTTTGAAGTAACTGTGATAGAAAATTTATCTATGCGGAACTCAATCTTATATTTTTCAATATTTTTATAAGACTGAAAATTAAATCTTGACGCAAACTCAGAAATTGAAATATAAAGACGGTTACCGATTTTCTCCGTGGTTATATCTGCTTCTTTATTATTCATAGTAAACTTCTCCTTCTGCTGTGCTGCAGAAAAAGTGGAGAGGAGAAAGCAAATAGCGAGAAGCAGTTTAATAGTTTGCTTCATTATTATCCGATAAAGGGGAGCATGAAACCTGATTTCCTTTTGTATTCGCTGAATTGCGCAGGGAAATGCTTATTTAGGAGGTTGTCCTCAAGGGATGCACGCATAATGAGAATAGGTATTTCAATTACTGCAATCGGGAGAACTATATAGGAAAGCAAAGCGGCGGCAAAACCCAAATCAGATAATATCTGAAATAAGTAGTACGGATGTCTGATATATCGATACAAACCTTTTTGCACCAGTTGATGATGCTTGAAGATTACAACTTCCTGGGAGTAATTATCACCTAGTGTGTTATACAATTTAATCTGCATCCACGAGGAAATTATATAAACACCTAGTCCAATTAATCTAAGCAATCTATACTCGGAATACTCAAATACTCCGACTTGAAAGATTGAAATGATTCCCGCAATAAGCAGAACGGTAGCAATAAGCGGCGGATATGCCTGTAGAAAACCTTTAGGCTTTTCTTTGACTGCACTGACAGAGGACTTAAGTCCTTTTTTGGCAGCACCAAAACTTGCGCCGAAAATGGCGATTATGTTTATTCCTACAAAAATATTTATTGGGTCCATAAGCATTAGTTCTCTTTATACAAATATAATAAATACTTAATTATTCTATGACATCAATTGCAAGTGCGGCAGATATTGTTCGAAGTGAATTCAAGATATTGATTCTTCCGGATATATCCCCGTGTCTGGGATTTATCTCATTCTTTATTTCGCAACCTAACATTCTGGTCAATATCTGTACGGCCTCAAACATATCTATTTGCGGAAGCGAAGTGTCTCTTAAATGATGTATGAGTTTCAAAGTTTTGAATCCGTCAAACCAAAATTTAATCTGTGATTGAAAATTATCTTTGCTCAATGTTGATGCTTTATTCCAAAAGTCCTTAAGATTTGAATTCTCCAAGAACACGCGTAACTGTAAATTGATTCTTTCGGCTTCCTGAATTAATTCGTCATATGGCAACTGCTGATTTTGAAAGAGAGTAAGCCACTTATAAAGTACTGAAAACGATTCGGGGTTGTAAAGAAAATATTCGTCTATTTTTTTATCCAAAAATCGCTCTACTCTTTGCCCTGTGCCGAAAGGAACACGCCAGGATGGGCGCGCTGATGGGTAAACTTTAGTTGAGTTAAGAGTATGAACCTTGGTGACTTTTGCCGCTTTTTCCAAAAAGTAAAAATCTTCACCTGCTTTATTCTTAGGCATCCCACCGCACTTGATATATGTTTCAATATCACAGGCAATCGCGCTGCCTATGCTGTGAAATGCAAATATTGACCTTGCATATACTAATCCAAGTACATAATATCGTAGAAATATCTCATAGCAGGTAATTGCTTCCTGAAATTCGTCTTTCTCTTTTTCTACAATATGCGCATATTGAATAGAAATACACTTAACAGAATCGTTCATGAATGCTTTGCGAATGGCATCTAAATAATTTGGGGCAACGGTACAGTCTGCATCAAGGCAAACTAATATTTTTCTTTTGGCAGTATCCGAAAATAGTTGAAGCGCTGTATCCATGCCGGTTTTCCTTGCTAACCCTACGCCGCCTGTTTTTACCGGTAAGGCATTGTCCCCGGAGGCCGCATCTATGTAGGCTAAGTTCATTGAACTAGCATCACTGCTGGTTGCCGATTTAACCGGAGTTTGAATTAAATCATTAAAATCCTGCAGCGTTAATTTATTCTGAAACTTTACTTCGTCTGATGATGAAACTAAATTATTAATCACAAAAAGGAATAAAGTATTTGTTAGAGATTTCTTTGAGTTTCTCGAAAGCGAATGAA
>CAIWTC010000544.1 GCA_903915485.1 uncultured Ignavibacteriales bacterium
AAAAACGGCGCAACGCTTTTGCTGAATATTTCCGCGAGTCCATACTCTTACGGCAAACGCATCGAGCGGATGCACATGCTGAACTCGCTTTGCCGTCACGATAAACTTCCACTTGCATATTGCTGTGCAGTAGGTGCGCAGACCGATTTAATTTTCGATGGCGCAAGCATGTGCTTTTCAAGCGATGGAAATCTTGTGCAACTTGGCAAAGCATTCAAAGAAGATTTAGTCATGTTCGACTCTAAAAATGATTCAGCAGAAATAATCAATGTCGAAGGTACATTCGAAGAAGAAGTTTATAATTCACTAGTCACCGGACTAAGAGATTATTTCAGTAAAATGCGATTCAAAAAAGCCGTGCTTGGCTTAAGCGGCGGAATTGATTCCGCACTTGTAGCATGCATCGCAGTTGATGCAATCGGCGCGGAGAACCTGCATACAATTTTACTGCCATCAAAATACTCCAGTCAGGGCAGCATAGATGATTCACTCGAACTGATTAAGAACCTAGGCATTTCATATTCGCAGATTTCAATTCAAGAATCTGTTGACTCAATCATCGCAACAATGCAAAACGATTTTAACGGCAAGTCGAGTGATGTTACCGAAGAAAACATACAATCGCGTATCCGCGGTGTTTTGCTGATGTCATACTCAAACAAACACGGCAACCTGCTGCTTACAACAGGAAATAAATCGGAAGTCGCGGTTGGTTACTGCACGCTCTACGGTGATATGTGCGGCGCATTGGCAGTTATTGCCGATGTATATAAAACCGATGTTTACAGAATTTCAAATTATATTAATCGCAACAAAGAAATTATCCCGCAGAATATAATCGACAAAGCACCGTCAGCAGAACTGCGGCCCGACCAAAAAGACGAGGATTCACTCCCCCCATATTCACTGCTTGACAGAATACTTAGAATGTACCTCGAAGAGAATAAAGAGTTCGATGAAATCGTTGAAGAGATTAAAGACAAAGACACAGTCGCAAGAATTTTACGGCTTGTTGATATGAATGAATTTAAACGAAAACAGGCCGCACCTGCATTACGAGTTTCGTATAAGGCATTTGGCTACGGCAGAAGATACCCAATCGTACAAGGATGGAGAAGATAAATGCAATCCTCAAAATATTTTTTACTAATACTATTATTCACAGTTTCACTGATTTTCCCGCGCCCCGAAGATGCTAAGCGCGCACAAATTACCGCAGTACTTTCTCAAGATAAAGTAATTTCAAATGAACAAGCGAAGGTTGCATTCAAGATAAAAATAGATGCCGGGTGGCACATCAACTCCAATAAACCAAATGAAGACTTCCTGATTAAATCAGACATCTCTCTGGTTGATACTTCTGAATTTATTTTAAGTGACATAGTTTATCCTTCAGCAAAAGAAGCGAACCTTGCTATTTCAGATAAGCCCCTTTCGGTATTCGAAGGTGAGTTCACTGTATTTGCAAAACTAAAAGCTAAACCTTCCGTTAAAGCTGGACTCTACTTTGCTAAGATTAAATTTACATCACAGGCATGCAACAATAAAACTTGCGAACAGGAAGTTGACAATATGTTGATGGTGCAAGTACAGATAGCGGCGAAAGGTGAATCAATCAACACTATCAACGCTGATGTCTTTAACAAAACCACGGCACCCCCCGCCTCCGATGACCTTGGGTCGAATCTTATCAGCAAGAATTTATTCATAAGTCTTTTGCTTCTATTCCTAGGGGGACTTGCGCTTAACCTAACCCCATGCGTGTATCCGCTGATTCCAATAACCATCGGGTTCTTCGGAGCACAAAGCGAAGGAAGAACTTCACGGCTTGCAATGATGGGCGGATTGTATCTGCTCGGCATTTCACTCACCTACTCTATTGTAGGTGTTGT
>CAIWTC010000545.1 GCA_903915485.1 uncultured Ignavibacteriales bacterium
ATTCTCTCCACAACAGACGGTGGAGATAAATGGGAAATTAAACAAGAGAATAATTACAACTCTCTGTCAAGATTAATTAAAACCCAAAACAATGTTTTGTTTAGTTGCGGGTCAAACGGCATAATTTTAAGATCAAAGTAATATGGATAAATTTATAATTCACGGGGGCAACGCCCTTTCAGGAAAAATTCAAGTTAGCGGCGCAAAGAATGCAACACTTGCTCTTATGCCTGCCGCCTTATTAGCGTCAGGAACTTCTAAACTGTTAAACACTCCACGGTTGAACGATGTCCACACAATGATAAAGTTAATTTCTCACTTGGGTGCAGAATGCAGTTTTGAAGGTGATGAACTTACAATCAATGCAAGTAATATTTCCCAGTTCGAAGCTCCGTATGAAGCCGTAAAAAAAATGCGTGCTTCTATTTATGTGCTCGGTCCCCTACTTGCGCGTTTTGGTGAAGCAAAAGTTTCTCTTCCCGGAGGATGCGCCTGGGGTCCCCGCCCGGTAGACCTACATATTCAAAGCATGAAAAGATTAGGTGCTCAAATTGAAATTGAAAATGGATATATAATTGCTAAAGCAAAAAGATTAAAAGGTGCTACGATTAGTTTTGACCGCTCCACAGTGGGCGCTACAGGCAATCTTTTGATGGCAGCAGTTTTGGCTAAGGGAACAACTATAATCAACAACGCATCAATGGAACCTGAAATAACTAATCTTATTGAATTCCTCAATATGATGGGTGCAAAGATTTTTGGGATAAACTCTTCTATCTTAGAGATTGAAGGAGTTGATGAACTCACCGGTGCACAGATTGATACTATCCCTGATAGAATCGAAGCAGCAACACTGCTGACCGCAGCCGTCATGACTAAAGGCATAATTACATTAGATAATTGTTCTTCAATACATCTGCTATCCCCAATTGCAAAGCTAGAAGATGCCGGAGCAGTTCTTTCTATCCAAAAGAATTCTGTCTCAATTGATGCTTCACAAATTGATTTACAGTCTGTCGATGTTGCCACTTCTCCTTTCCCCGGCTTCCCCACAGACATGCAGGCACAATGGATTTCGCTGATGAGTGTCACGCCGGGCGTATCTACTATTACTGATACGATATACCTGGACAGGTTTTCGCATGTTCCCGAACTAAACAGATTGGGGGCAAATATTACCATCAAGGAAAATAGTGCAATTGTAAGAGGCGTTGCTAAACTCAACGGAACAAAAGTTATGTCCACCGATTTGCGGGCCAGCGCATCACTTGTACTTGCAGGACTAGTTGCGACCGGGCTTACAGAAGTTTTGCGCGTATATCACCTAGACAGAGGTTATGAGGGACTTGAGAAAAAACTTAACTCTCTAGGTGCAAATATCGAAAGAGTAACCGGAAGTGAATATTGAGATTATTTTCTAATCTTAAATTTTCTATTTCTTATTTTGCCGCTTTAGCACTTTCGCTCCTACTAACAGTCCTGCTGTTAGTCACTCCGGTCTTCAGAGACTTCAGTTATGAATTTGGAGTAGTCTATTCTTTATATCAGCTAATTTTCATTTCAATTTACCTGAGGGCAAACAGGGGAAATATTCTGTCAGATAAATTCAACCGGAACCATTACTTTAATTTACTATTCGCAGTGAATATCATCCCGCCAATTATTGCCGGTTTTTTTATTATTCCGCAATTTGGGTGGAATTGCTGGCTTCAAGGAATAAAATTCTTTCTCTATACCGCGGTTCCTTCAAGTGTCATCGCGACAGGTATATCTTTTTATTGTCTGAGCATTTCCAAAAAATATTCCCTTCTTCTGAACACATTTTTTGTTTTTGCGATAATCATTCTCAACCTTTGGGAACTCTACTCTAATCCCCAGATATATTCATTCAATCCTTTATTCGGTTTTTACCCTGGGGTAATATATGATGAATATTTACCGCTTAATGCGAAGCATATCATCTACCGGTTAAGTAATTTGATTTTCTTTATGCTGCCGATATTATTTTTCCGTCTAAGCAGCATTTCAACTCAATATAAATCCTTAATGAAAGCTGTGTTTCTTATAGTTGGAATTATCTTCTTTTTGATGAGTCCCATCTTTGGATTTTCCACTTCTACTTCAAATTTGGAAAAATACTTATCCCATAAAGTATCAACTGCACATTTTGATATTTATACGGCGCCAAATTCAATTAGTGGTGATGAACAAATATTTATTCAAAATTTACATGAACAATATTTTAATGAGCTATCCTCTTATTTCAATGTTGCGCCTTCCCGTAAAATTAAATCCTATATCTTTCCAAATTCAGAAATTAAATATCAACTAATTGGTGCCGGGAATGCAGACATTGCAAGGATATGGTCTGATGAGATATTCTTAACGGTTGACGATTATTCCAGTTCACTGAAACATGAAACAGCACATATTTTTTCGGGATACTTCGGTTCAGGTTTTTTACGACTTCCTTCATCCTTAAACTATAGTCTTATCGAAGGAACTGCCGCCGCCGCAGATGGAATGGTCGCTGATGAAGAAATTGACTCCTTAACACGAATATATTTATCCTCTAACAAATCATTTTCAGTCAATAGAATGTTCAATGGGATCAACTTTTTTTCGTCAAACACACTGGGAGCATATGCTGCCTCCGGAAGTTTCATTAAATACATGATAGACAGTTTCGGCGTAGAGAAATTTAAGAGTTGGTATAGGAGTGGTTATTCAACAGCTAACTACCCACGCTCCATTGAAGATAATTTCAAATACTTTGAAGCGTCAACACGCCTTCTAAACAAAACAATCTGTGAATCTAAGGCTAATTACTATTTTGGGTCTCTGCCCTTTCTATACAAACGATTCCCGAGATTCCTTGCTTCAGAATACCACATTATTGATTCTCTTACTGCAGGGGGAGAATTCGACAATGCCTTAAAGCATATAAATATATTAGGTAAGTTCACAAATGAACCTCAACTTCTTCTTAGGAAGATAAATATATTATCTGCTAGACAAGAATACTCTAACAGCATCGCTTTGTTGGATAGCAGCATGAAGCAATTCTCAAACTCCCCTTACCTTTGTAAGTTGCTTATTAAACTTGGCGATTTGTATTATTTGTCAGGTTCAAAAGACAATGCATTATCATATTATTCAAAAGCAGAATTAAATTCGCCGACAGAAAGTTATAAGAGAAATTCTGCACTTAGGATAGAACTTGCAAGTAACAATTCACTATTGGAATATTTGAGAAACTCTAACTCTAACAAAGTAACTGTGCTTCAAAAGTTTTTGCTAAACACGAATTCTAACAATGCAATATTGGCCCTTTGCGAGTTAACTAACTATTATAGCTTGAATTACTCTGAATCCCTGCCAAAATATTTACTTACACTAAACTTATCTGATTTATCGATGCAGGAATATGAATATTTAATTATTTACGCACTCAAACATTCCGATATTAATTCCGCAAATGTTTTATTTGACGCGACTTCCAAGTCTATCAAATGTTCAAATAACCCAAGGTTTTCCAGAATCCAAAGGTTAGTGTCGTTTTTTAATTAGCTATTTATCCATATTTTAGATAACATTATTTTTTGAATAAGCATTTAAGTTAAGAACTAAAATTATATCATGTATAGCAATCACAAGCAAATAACCTCTAAAGTTGTTGCGCACCCTGTTATTAATAAATTATCTACTTTTCCTGCGGACTCATATTCTATTTTTGCCTCGAACGCACTTTCAAGGGATATATTTTTCAAGAGGGAGATTGCTGAATTAAATTTGGTAATTATCGGAAATAATCCAACGATAACTGAAGAATTAACTTTAGCTTTTCCGGAAATCCGGGAAGATTCCGACTGCATTTATTTCTTGTACTACGAAAACGAAATATTTGTTAAAATCTCATACTATCAGGTCTCAGGCAAATTAAACCTACGCAATAAATCATACAAACAGTTAGTTTCCTCAATCTGTTTGAATGCAGGAATTGCAACACGATGTTTACTATACCAAATTAAAACGAATGAACTAACTTTACTCGACCCCCTGGCGGCAAAGAAAATATTACTCGAGAAGGACATTAGCAAATACTTAATATCCTTAGATTCTGTTAAGTCGAACCCGCTTTGCCTGCTGCGTTATATTTATGACTCATATTATCTTAACTATGATTTAACTGATGAGTTTAAGACTTTAATTCCCGAACTTGCTGAGGGGATAAACAAAATCAGAAGATTTGAACTGGGACATTATTTACTTAGCGCATTACGCTTTACCCTGCCCTCACAGATACTTGAAACACTTTTTAGATTAAACATACTTAAATCAGCGTATCCGGAAATAGATGCTCTAGCAGGTGTTGAGCAAATGAATGAATACAATCACAAAGATGTTTTTTTTCATACCTGTAAAGTGATTGATAACATTTGCGGTGAGACAGATAATGTTTGGCTTCGCTTATCTGCTTTACTTCACGACATAGCTAAACCAGCAACAAAAAGATTCATCGAGGGCACGGGTTGGACTTTTCACGCACATGAAGTAATTGGCTCACGATTTGTAAAAAGAATATTCGCAAAATATTATCTCCCCAGGGAATACCTCAGTTATATACAAATATTAGTCAAACTACATTTACGACCATCAGCATTAGCTCAGGAAGAAGTGACTGATTCAGCTGTACGAAGACTCATAACAGAATCTCAGGGATTTATCGAGGACTTGTTAACCCTGTGCAGAGCTGACATCACCAGTAAAAACCCTGCAAAAGTTTCGAAAGTGTTAAGTAAGTATTTATTTGTCGAAAAACGAATTCTGGAAGTTAAAGAAAAAGATACCCTTGCGATGTTTCAGTCCCCTGTCCGTGGTGATGAGATTATGCGTCTTTGCAACATTAAACCCTCAAAAGAAGTAGGGTTGATTAAAGATGATATAGAGTCAGCGATATTAAATGGTAATATAGAGAATACTTATGAAGCGGCTTTAGAATACTTGCAAATAATAAAAGGGAAATATCTTACTCATTAGTTTCAGGTTCAATATGAACCGTAACTTTTGCGTTTTTCACTGCTGAAGAAATGGCTTCTTCAACTTTTTCTGAGATTGCATGAGCCTGCTCAATCGAAAGCGTTCTTTCAACATGAATATTTAACTCTACAAATTTTATCGCTCCCGACACACGAATCTTAACATCATGAAATGCAGTAACATCCGACATTTTGGATACAATCATATTGATTTGCTCGTGCAGCCCATCAGGTGCTTTATCTATTAAATCATCAAATGTTTTTCTACCTAGCTTGTAAGTAATTGCCGAGACAATAATTGCAACGAACATAGCAGCGACAGGATCCGCATAATGCATTCCAAGATGCGCGCCTATCAAACCTATAAAAACGACCATTGAACTCCATATATCAGTTTGAAAATGAAGTGCATCTGCTTCCAAAGCCTGTGAATCATACTTTTTTGCGACTTTCATAAGAGCACGCGAACGGGAAAAATCAATAATAATGGATGTAATAACAACTATATAGCTCCAAACATTTACTTCTACTATTACTTTCGCACCAATAATTCTCTCACCGGCCTCATATAATATCCACACACACGTAATCATTAGAAGGAATGTCTCAACTAACGCGGATATATTTTCTATTTTGCCGTGTCCAAAATTATGGTCTTCATCGGCGGGTCTATCAGCATACCGGACAGCAAACATTGTGATTACCGCAGCAACTAAATCCAAAGCTGAATGCAATGCCTCTGACAATAAGCCTAAGCTGTTTGTCCATAGTCCGATTCCCAACTTAAAGCTAGTTAAGAACACCGCGGCAAATACTGAAGTTACCGCAACAAAATTCTTTTCTTTAGATGCGTGCAGCATATTCTTATTAATCGCCAATTAATTATTTCCCGATTTCATCTTTTTTGGTTTTCAGAAACGCTGCCACATTTAAAATTGTTTCCGAATATCCACGATGAATCTCTTCTAGAGCAGACCGAACTGCCGGGTCCGAGCCATGACTTTTGGCTAGTTCCTTTATCGGCTTGGAAATCTTCTCTTCCTTCTGAATCATATCTTGAATCGTTCCGCCGATTTCAGAAATGACAACCATTTTTGACTCTTTAAGTATTTGATTTTGCGCAATGTAAAGTTCATCGTAAGACTCCTTTACTTCATGAAGTTGTTTTTTCAGCATTTCATTTAGTAAAGCATTCTCAATGGCTATACCAGTGTTAGCAGCCATACCTGCGATAAACAATTGGTCTTCTTTAGTAAATTCGGATTCTTTTTTATTAAGAATTTGAAAAACACCAACTATCTCTCCGCTCATATTTTTCATCGGAACACAAAGAATATTCCGGGTTTTGAATCCGGTCTTTGTATCAAAGTTTTTATTAAATTTTGGGTGCTTGTACGGGTCTGAAATAATTTGAGATTCTCCGCTGGTAGCAACTTCGCCGGCGATACCTGTTGTGATAGGGAATCTGATGTCCTGTTTTCCAATACCAATTCCGGAACGCGACCATAACTCTTTTTTCTGCTTATCAACAATAAACAAAGTCGCCCGCTCAGCAGATATCGTATCTGCGGCGAGAACCACAATATGATGCAGAAGTTCATCAAAATCTTTTATTGCGTTTAAGCTTCTCGAAATTTCAAGCAATACAGATAGCTTCTTATTCTCATAGACCACCCTATCAACTTTAGGCGGTTCAGGGATAGTTTCTTCTTTAGGTGCAGCATGCGCCTGCAGTGATGGCAACCTTTTATAAGACTCATCTAACTTATCCAAATCAAAAGGTTTGGTGATAAAATCAGCAAGTTTTTCTCCGAATACAATTTCTTTCGTGTCAAAGAAATAAGATGAAATAACTATTACCGGAATAGGTTTGAATAATGAATGGACCTGGTCCACAAATTCAATCTCGGACATAACAGGCAAATCCAACTCTACAATGATTAAAGAATACTGCTGCCCCAGGCATGCCTGCAAACTTACTTTACTTTTATTTTTTATGAATATCGCGACCTCATTGGAATTTCCGAACCCCAAATAAATACTCTTTGAATCTGAGTTGTCAGAAAACACAAGTATTTGTTCCATCTGCTCCATTAGTATACCTATATATTTTTTATGTAAGTAATAATCAGTTATTTGTGAACTTCATCGAACCAAGAGAAAAATGCGTGCATTGCAACATGTCTTTCGGGGGACACAAAGAAAAAGTTAACTCCTCTGCCGGTTATCTCCCAGTACTCTTCATTCGGAGTCATATCAATCAACTCATGTATTTTATGTATTCTCGATATCGGTTCGACTCGCATATCTTCGTAGATTAATCTAGCTAAATCTTCTCTGTTCTTCATGATGAAAAATGCCGCCAATTTAACTTGTGCAATTCTAACACCTATCAAGGACAATTCTAACTGACTTATATCCTCTTTACTGCTATCCTCAATCGGTTGGTCAAGCTTTAGAAATATCTCCAATATATCTTTATAAATTGGCCGATCCATTTCGTACGCTACTTCAACCAATCGACAAATATCATGCGCTGCTGTTTCCAGAATAAATAATACATGGCGTTTTTGCGCCTCAAGTGCGTAGTACTTAAAATAAAATACTACACTGACTACTTCTTCGGGAATATTTTTAATTAGTATTTCCCCAAAATCTCTGTAGTGCTCCATAATGTTAAAAGCAGTGCGCGGGTCCTGATTATTAATTGATAACCGGAGGAAAGAATTAAAATACTGAACTACCGTAAATATAACTTCCTTTTGAGACTGTTCGCTTGCCAACTCACCTATCTTTACAGTATTCAACAAAATTCCCGAAGCAACTGTCTTTAAGTTTTCGCGTGAGATTGTGAACATAATTTCAAATAATCTGAAAATTTTTCTCTCTGTCCAAACTCTTCTCTCTTGAATTTTATTAATAACAAAATTAGAAAAGTCAATAAAATCAGGATCTTCCAAATCATGCTCAGAGAGCTTAAAATAATATTCCGGGAGGGTTGGTTTAATGATTAAATACTGCTTCATAATATCCGTTAAGATATTTGAACAATACTGAGATACCGCCCTATCTCCCTGCAGCGCAGAGTTAATGGCAATATCTCCAATAAAATCAATTTTTTCAGTTACATTTACCCTTAACTCATCTGAAACAGCATTCTTGGTTTTTATCTTTGCTATTTCCTCAAATGAGGCTGTAGTCTGCGCTTCAACATATGCAATAAAATTATTTGGGTGAAGGAAATTAAATATATGACTAAAATACGGGATGACTAACAACAGTGATGTAACTACCAATAACGCATTTACTATAATACTAATAAAAGGGAAAAAATCTGGAGTAACAATATGAGCAACCCAAATTGAGTTAACTGAAGCAATTACAAAAAGAGCCATTGCCCAAAAATTTCTACGGTCGCCAACGAATAAATCCATGACCTTAGGTGAATATTTATTAGATGCCATTTCCACGATAATCGCGATTACCGTAACTGTAATTCCTAAAATGGCTGGTGCGACCTGAGTTAGTCCGCCTAAAACATTGGCCAAAATCCCTGGATCAACTGAAAATATATTTGAGAGAAGATGGTTGATACCCCTGCCGTCAATATGCTTATCAATTATATAAGTAATAATAATTATCACGAGACACAATAAAAGCTGAACCAATAA
>CAIWTC010000546.1 GCA_903915485.1 uncultured Ignavibacteriales bacterium
GGGAATGAGCAGCGACAATACCAAGAAACCGGTTCAAAGCGGAATTGTCACCGGCACTTCACTTCTCTCTGAAAGTAATGATGATGGTATAAATTATCTTCCCCTTTCAACCATTGCCGATATAACGGTATCAACTGGACCACCAATGATCGCAAGTGAAAACGGAATGATTCGCTCAATTGTTTTCATGAATGCCCGCGGTCGCGATATGGGCGGAGTCGTGGAAGATGCGCAGAAACTAATTAATAATGAACTGAAACTTCCAAAAAACTATACTGTTGAATGGAGTGGGCAGTACGAGAATAAAATTCACGCACAGCAGCGCATAATGATTGTTATGCCGATTGTATTTCTAATAATCTTCATCCTGCTGTATTTCACACTTAAAGATTATGTTGAAGCACTGGTAGTAATGTTATCAGTTCCCTTCGCGCTGATTGGCGGTGTGTATATGATTTACATAATGGGATATAATTTTTCAGTTGCTGTTTGGGTTGGGTTTATAGCCCTCTACGGGATAGCAGTTGAAACAGGTGTTGTCATGGTAGTTTATCTTCATGAATCACTTGATAAGAAAATAATGAAACTGCATTCAAATCCCGGAGCAGTGTTGACGAATGCAGATATCTATGATGCAACAATTGAAGGGTCAGTACTTAGACTTCGCCCCAAACTTATGACCGTCTTAACAAGTATGATAGGACTGGCACCGGTTATGTGGGCAACAGGTACAGGCGCCGATGTAATGAAACCATTAACTGCCCCTATGATAGGTGGACTGCTTACATCAGCAGTACATGTTCTTGTTGTAACACCAATATTTTTCATTATCATGAAAGAGCGCGCATTAAAAAAGGGAACACTTAAAACTTCTAAGATGGCCGCTTTTATGAAGGAAGGACAATAACATGAGTACCCTAAAGTTAATTAGCCATATAAAAGCAAAACAACTTTTTTTGATTGCAATGCTTTGTTCTGTGTTTTTTTCCACCTCTGCACAATCTCTTGATTCTTTAATCGAAGCAGGGTTGAAGAACAATGCCAAGATTAAATCATTCTCTTTCAAGCATTTACAGCAGGGCGCCGAAGAAGAAAAACTTTCGGCTTATCCGGCTCCTTCTGTAGGACTTTCATTTTCACAAATGCCGTTTTCATCTCTTAATTTTTTGGATAAACCATTTTCACAAAATATTTCATTTTCCCAAATGCTGCCTCTCGGCGGCAAATTAGATGCAATGAAAGAGATGTCGAAGAGTGCCCTCCCTGAGATACATGCCGAACTGAGAACTGCTCAAATTCAATTAACGGCTGAAATCAAAATGAGCTATTACAAATGGGCCGCCGCTCATTTGAAATATCTACTAGTAAAGGAAAATATTTCGGTTCTGCAAATGTTGAAAAGTTTTTCCGTGAATGCTCTGAATAATTCATTAAGAACATACAATGTTCTCCTTTTGGATAGCGAGTTAGGACTTGCAGATATTTCACTTAAGAAAACTAAACAAGAGATAAATGAACAAATAACTTTGCTGACAAGATATACAGGAGTTTCAGAATTAACGATTCCGGATACTTCAATATTGAGTTTTGCAAATATCTCATATAGCAGAACGGAAATTGACTCACTTGTCAAAGAAAACAATCCAACAATCAAACAGATGAATGCCATGGTTGGCATGAACGATTTGGAGATGAAAGCTAATGAAAAAGAACTGTACCCGGACCTGATGCTTGAAGCAATGCTTATGCGGATGCCTCAAGGAATGCCCTTAACAACAAAAACGCCAACCGATATGATTGACGGAATGGGAAAGACAGCGTATATGTACAGTTTAACTGCAAGCATTTCACTTCCCTTTGCCCCATGGTCAAAAAAAGGAATTACAGCGAAGTCTGAAGAGATATCATTCAAGAATAAAAGAATAGAGAGTGAAATATCTGACATGACTGCCGAGATGTCAGCGAAGTCGAATATTCTTTATGACAAATATTTAACTGCATCTAAAAGCGTGCAAGAATATGAATCAAGTGTTTTGCTTCCTCTTGCAAACGCCAAGAACTCGGCAATACTCCTCTATCAGAGTGATGCAAGTTCAATCACATCTTTCTTGAGTGTGCAGAAAATGTATTTGATGGAGTACATGAATTATTTAATGTTAAAGACAGATGCCGGCATGGCTCTCATTGAAATGGAAATGATGACCGGCACCAACATAATAAAAAGGAATTAATACAATGAAATCTAAAATATTTATACTAATAGTAGCAGCCATATTGATGTTTAACTTTAGTGCATGCACTAAAAAAACCGACGACCATTCCAAGCAAGGAATAGAGCAATCTGAAAAGTACACATGCCCAATGCACCCTCAAATTAAATCTGATAAGCCTGGCGTATGTCCAATATGTCAGATGGATTTAGTCAAGCAAGTATCCGGTGCGGATACTTTACCTTCCAGCATAAACATATCGGCATCGGACAAAATCACTGCGGATATTGCGACTGTTGTACTTGAACCTAAAAAGGTCAGCAGAGATTTCACAGCATTCAGCACCCTTGAATTAGCTGAAGATGGTAAAAAAATTATATCAGCTAAATTCAATGGTCGAATCGAAAAGCTATATGCCTCAACTTCAGGAAAGAGGCTTAGAAAAGGAGAACTGCTATTTACCGCTTACAGTCCGGACATTTACCGAAGTGTTTCAGAATATATTCTACTGAAGAAATCTAAGCAGAGTGAAAATACTTCGCTTATAACGGCCACCCATAACAAACTATTGTTAAGCGGTCTAACGGAAAATCAGATTACTGAATTCGAAACAAAGAATGAATCAAACCTATTAGTAAATTATTACTCGCCTTACGATGGTCTTATCTCTGATAAAAAAGTTGTAGAAGGTGCATATTTCAACGAAGGGGCCGCGCTGTACGAATTAATAGATGATACTAAACTTTGGGCAGTTGCTGAAGTTCCTGAATCAGAAATTGCCAATGTACCTATCGGAAAAAATGTTGAGTTAATTTTGAAATCAAATCCACCTCGTACATATCCGGCAAGTGTCGCGCTAATATATCCCATTGCAAATAAACAGTCGCACACAATTAAGATACGAATTCAACTTAACCGCGTTGATGGGAATATCAAGCCAGCCATGTATGCCGAAGTTAAATTCAAAATGAATTCATCACAAAAACTTATGGTGCCGGAATCCGCAGTTTTATTCACCGGGAAAAGACAGATTGTTTATGTGCAGTCGGCAAAAGGAGTTTTCACGGCCAAGGACATTGCAGTAGGAACAAAAATTGACGGTGAGTATGAGGTTCTTAATGGACTTAGTTCAGGCGATGAAGTTGCGGTTTCCGGTGCATACTTAATAGATTCTGAAAGTCAGTTAAGAAATCCTGCGAATCAGAATGTTGAGAATAATTCTAACACACCTTCATCTGATAAACCGGAAGCGAAGAACCCATCAAAACCCAAAGAAGCAGAATCAAAACCTAAAGAAACTGCTAATGAAAGCACTGCAACATCCTCGAATGAGAAAGCAGAGTATATTGGGAAGGATGACAGTCGGTTTAAGAAGGCAGGAATATTCAATAAAGTGTGCCCGGTCTTAGGAGAGGATGTTTCTCCATCAAAACCAACAGTAATCTATAAAGGGAAAATTTATGGATTTTGCTGTGCAGGGTGTGATAAGAAATTCATGAAAGACCCGGAAAAATATCTTAAAGATATTTCAAAAGACGGTCAAAAATATACCGGAAAAACAATCAACTAATATTTTATTTAATAATTCTAACTAAAGGAAAAAACATGAACAACGCGAACATAAAGCATTTACTTATAATCACAGGATTTGCGGCAATTCTTTGCTCAAATACTTTTGCTCAACAAAGCGAGAATATTTCTCCAAAAAAAGAATCTAAACAAAAAAGTTGTTGCAGTGCAATGAATCATTCAATGGCGGATTCATCAAAGAGTTCTATGAAAACAAAAATAAGTGCTGTAATAGATCTTAATAAACTTGATAAAAATAAAGACGGGAAAGTTTATAATGATGGGATGTGCCTGGATGTAATATCAGACGAACCCGGTACTTGTTCAAAATGCGGAATGAAACTGAAAGAAATTTCTGTGGTAAAACTTAAAAAGAAAATGTCAGAAAACGGGTTCTCAGTCAAATAATAACTTGACTGCCAAACGACGGACATAAATCAAACAAGAAACAATTTGAGTCTATTGAATAGATTATTTATGTCCGTTCTATTATAAGAACTGAAATATCGTCTTTTAAGTTATTCTCATCATAGTTTTTAAATACTTCCGCTTTTAAATTAGCCAACAAGACTTCTGAAGAAGCAGATTTATTATCATGCACATAAGAATTCAGAAATATTTCTTTTTCTTCATGGTGTTCTTTAGGAAGACCTTCGAGAAGTCCGTCGGAGTAAATAATCAGACGATCACCGGGGTCAAGGACTAAGTCGACCTCGTTATATTCTGCCTCGACAAGCATGCCAACCGGGAACCCGCGCTGATTAAGCAATTCTGTTTCTCCATTTTTTCTAAGCACAATCGGGAGCGGGTGACCAGCGCGACAGATGCGGATTCTCTGTTCATCTAAATCTATGATGCCAATGCAGATAGTAAAGTAATGCATTGCATCTTTTTGTTTTAGAAACTGTGTGTTTAATAAACTTAATATATTTTTAGGGTGCCGCAAATGTTCGTGGAATGCATTAGTTTCGTGCCCATTGAATTGATTTGAGAGGTTGCATGTTTCGAATAGTCCGCTGATAAATTTACTTAATGAATAAGAAAGCATCGCAGAGGCCGCACCGTGACCGGCAACATCAAGTTCGTAAAACAAGATATGAGATTCATCCAAATAGTAATAACTAAATATATCCCCTGCCGTATATAGACAAGGAAGAAGAAGCCAATCAAATTTGTAATCGCCAAGTTTTGTACCCGTTTCAGGGATTAAATCTTTTTGAAGAGAACCTGCAAATTCAAGTTCCTGCCTTATTAAGGACAATGATTCATTTAGTTTTGAATTTGCTTCCTGTAAATTCGTGTTTTTCTTCTCTAATTCTTTTTCAAGCTCAAGTACTCTCAAACCTGCATTTATCCGCAATTTTAATTCGTGCATCATAAAAGGTTTAGTGATATAATCATCCGCCCCAGCCTCCATACCTTCGACGACCTGTTCCTTCGTACTTAGCGCTGTGAGTAGGATAAAATAAATATACCTGCCAAAACCTTTACTTCGAATTGATTTGCATAGCTCGACCCCAGAAACTGTTGGCATCATCCAATCACTTATCACAAGATTAATCGAAGATGATTCTAGTTTAGAAAGCGCACTTCTCCCATCCTCGGCAAAAACGGCTGTATGCCCAAGTTGCTTCAGAATATTTCCTAAGACAATTCTCATCTCCCGATGATCGTCAACAACTAATATTTCCATTCGCTAACTTTCTTAAATATTAACCGCAACATACTAAAATATTTTCATTAGTTTTGTGCCAAGGCTAACAAATCTTAAATATTCGGCCTCATTCACCACCAATAGCACCTCCCCTAAATCAATAAATATTCATGAGAAACTCCCACTAATTTAAACTTCATTCCAATCACAAATATTCCTAAATTTGTACTGTTAAATTAAATTAGAAATAAATATGCTTTCATTATATAATACTCTTACTAAATCTAAAGAAGAACTAAAACCGTTGGAAAGCGGTAAAATCAAAATGTATGTTTGCGGCCCAACGGTATATGATTACTTTCATATCGGGAATGCCCGTTCATTCATAAATAGCGATTTTATCCGAAAGTATCTTGAGTACCGCGGATATGAAGTAACTTTTGCCATGAACCTCACTGATATCGATGATAAAATAATTAAGAAAGCAAACTCAGAGGGCGTCGAGGCAAATGATATTGCTAAAAAGTACACAACTGCTTTCATGGAAGACATTCATAGGCTCAATGTAAAGCCTGCAACAATTTATCCAAAAGCTACCGAGCATATTCCGGAGATTATTGAGCTGACACAAAAACTTATTACTAACGGATTTGCTTATGAATCTAACGGTGATGTATTTTTCGAAATAGATAAATTTCAGGGTTATGGTAAACTAAGCGGAAAGCATCTTGAAGATTTGGTTGAGGGTGCAAGAGTTGAAGTAAATTCCTCAAAGAAATCACCCCTCGATTTTGCGCTGTGGAAATCAGCGAAACCCGGTGAACCATCATGGGAAAGTCCATGGGGTAACGGTCGCCCGGGATGGCATATCGAGTGCTCCGCGATGAGTTGCAAGCACTTGGGTGAGACTTTCGATATTCATGCCGGCGGAAATGATTTAATTTTCCCTCATCATGAAAATGAAATTGCACAGAGTGAGGCGGCTAACTCAAAGCAGTTTGTCAAATACTGGCTGCATTTCGGATTCTTGAATATCAATGATGAGAAAATGTCTAAATCGTTAGGTAATTTTTTTACTGCCCGAGATTTGCTTAAAGTTTATTCTGCTGAAACTCTCAGATTTTTCTTTGCACAGACTCACTACGGCGCTCCGCTGAATTTCAGCGATGAAGGCTTGGATGGCGCAAAGAAGGGACTGAAAAAGTTAGATAATCTTATAGAAAGAATTAAAGAACTCTCAAACGATATTGAGATAAAGGACAACGGTGCAGTTTCAAACTTTGCTGACTTTATCCGTTTGTTTGAAGAAGCAATGGACGATGACTTCAACACTCCTAAAGCATGCGGTGTTTTGTTTGATTTCCTTAAAGAAGCCAACCGTAAACTTGATACACAAGTCGGTATTGACGGCAAACTTCTATTCGATATTAAGTCATTTATTTCCGCTACTGCAGTGGATATATTTGGATTCACTTCATTTAATAAAGTTGTTGAAAGTTCAAATTCTTTAGAGAATGAATTAATTGAACTATTAATCTCCGTGCGTACAGAATCTAAAAAGGCTAAGCAATTTCAATTAGCCGACTATATTCGTGATGAAATGAAAAAACTGGGTATTTCTCTGAAGGACACTAAAGAGAAAACAACTTTTTCAAAAGACTAGAAGCCAATATTCATTTTGAAAATCAAAAAAGAGAGCCATGTTGTCGAAATTGATGGAAAGCAAATCCCATACATTATCCGCAACAGCCGACTAGCTAAAAGAATAATAATGCGTATAACAAAGCATAATGCTTTGGAAGTTGTTGTTCCTGCAAGGGCTGATTTTTCTATAGGAAAAAAATTTCTAAGAGAAAGAATTGAGTGGGTGCGGAAGCATCTTCAATCCCTGGATAAGTCTAACAATAAACTATTTTATTTTGGAACAGAGCTAAAAGTTAACCATTCTATTCTCGCCTCGTTGAAAAAACATACTATGCAGATTAAGGGCAATGAATTTATTGTCAATAGTCCAACCGGAAGTAAGTTGGCGGTTCATGATTTATTCCTAGAGGTTCTCAGATTTAAGGGGAAAATATATTTGACTGATAAGTGCAGCGTGATGGCCAAGCTTTATGGATTCGAGCCAAAACGAATTTCCATTCGCGGTCAGTCTACTAGATGGGGAAGTTGCTCTAGACGAGGTACTATTTCACTTAATTACAAATTACTGCAACTCCCTGAAGAAGCTGTTGACTATATCATAATGCATGAATTGTGTCATCTCCGCCATCCAAATCATTCTGCGAATTTTTGGACTGAAGTCGAGAAGTATGTTCCTGATTATAAACGAATTGATAAAATAGTTGGGAAGTTTAAAACTTAGATAATTAATTTTCAGGATTGAGAGTGATTACTAGAGCTAGCGGAAGTGATTACTAGAGCTAGTGGAAGTGATATTCTTTGAGCGGTTCGAATGTAAAATAATTACTGCGGTGA
>CAIWTC010000547.1 GCA_903915485.1 uncultured Ignavibacteriales bacterium
AGGCAATGAAGCATCATCAAAAAATTCATCCCCGATTAAATCTTCTTCTGCAAAAGAGATGACAGGCTTTTCGCCTTCGCCTTTTTCTTCGACTTCAAAAGTTTCTGCCGAATCTAATTCTTTTTTCTTGCCTTGCTTTTGTTTTTTCTGAGCTTCATTTCGTTTGATAATAATTTGTGTTTCAGCCTTTAGGGATTCTTCTTTAAGTTCTTCCTGACCTTTAACTTCCTGTTTCTTTGAATTAGCTTTAGAAGGCTTTGCTTCGGATTTACTGTTTTGAATAGGGAATTCAGTTTCATCGGTTGAATCTGGCTTCTTGAACAATTTTGTGATAAGATGCCAAATCCGCATCAGCAATGATTCCCCGCCTATCTTTCCTTTTTCAACGAGCGTTTCAACTTTGAAATCAAAGGCAAAAACAAATAAAACAATTAAGGCAGTTAATAATACCAGTATAGATCCCGCCATTCCCAATAAGATTTTCAACTGTGCAGCTAACCGAGAACCAACAACCCCGGAGAACGACTTAAGGAATTGGTTGCTTAGAAGTGAACTGTAAGCTAAACCTACAAAAGAGGAAAGAACAACTCCTGACATCAAGAAGAATATACTATAATTTAATTTTCTCTTAAGAGACATGTCACTAAAAAATCCGTACCCCCAAATACTCATTAGAATAGGGAAAATAATAGAGAAATATCCCAAAGTTTTTTCAACGCAGAAGTATGCAATCCATGCACCCGCCACGCCTAATAAATTTGATAACCCGGATGTTTTTGCTGCCCCAGTCCCTTCAATATCATAGCTTGAATAAGTTAGAATACTTATTAGAAACAATAGACTCAGCACAATCAAAAAGAAACCGATAATTTTCAGCTTCTTTTCATCAGACAGGGAAAACCGCTCATTTTCTGATGGGTCTTTTTCTTCGTTTTTATCCGTTGAATTTACTTTTTTTAATCTTTTTGGCATATTTATTTCTTTACAATATATTTTTCATTTAACCTATTAAGTTAATCAATAATATCATTAACTTCAACTTGATGAACGACCTGCATTATACTTTGGCGGGCGCAATATTTTACATCCGGTTCAAATCCGCGCGATATCAAAACTTTACCATGATAAGAATCCAGAATTGACCGCTCAATATTTCCCCCGTATTGAATAGCGATGGCTAAAGCAATTTTTGCAGCGTCCGACAAATCAGCTTTTTGGCCAAGATTCAGCAGCTCTTTCACTAGCATACCCGCACAAAGGCTATCTTCCAAGCTATATTCGTTGTCTGTACCGGAACAAACAATTTCGATGTCCCCACCTTGAAAATAAAGCTCCTTAGCAACTGCAGATAAGTTTAGAAAAGATATCGTATATATTTTCTTAGAATTTTTACTCTTAGAAATTGCCCGCGTTCCGTTAGTAGTAGTAAGAATTATATTCTTATCTTTCACATTGTCAGGAGTAAACTCAAGGGGAGAATTTCCAAGATGGAACCCGTCAATTTTTTGCGCATTTCGCTCACCTGCTAAAAGGAAGCTTCCGGAAATGTTATTAGTGTCATAAAAATTTTTAGCGGCGTCTATGCTTGATGCAAAAAGTATTTGTCTTGCACCATTATGAAGAGCAGTACATATAGTTGATGTCGCACGGAGGACATCGATAATTACGCAGGTTTTGTCAAATAAACTTTGCGGGTAAATGTCATGTGGAAGAAAACAACAATTAACTTTCACGGACTTTAATTTTTATTAATGGTTATAAATATAAATGCAGATAATTCTAAAATTACCGCTCAATGAAAGGCAGTTTTACGATTCTGGCAGGAACTTCTTTCCCACGAATTGAGATACAAAGTTGAGCATCAGAATCAAGGTAACTTGAATCAACATAGGCTAAGGCTATTGGCTTATCAAGCACAGGACTAAGTGCCCCGCTAGTTACAGTTCCAACCTTTACCCCTTTAACTACGACATCATAACCATGACGCGGAATCGACCTATCCTCGCAAATCAACGGAGTAAGTTTTCTTTTCAGCCCTTCCTCTTTAGATTTGAGTAATGAATCTTTTCCGATAAATGCCCCTTTATTAATTCTGGTTATCCATCCTAAGCCTGCTTCAAGCGGATTAGTTGTTGAATCAATATCATTTCCATACAAACAGAAACCCATTTCAAGGCGCAGAGTATCTCGCGCAGCAAGTCCGATTGGACTAATGGAATACTCTTTCCCACACTCAAATACTTTATCCCAAACTGCGACTGCTGTTGCTTCGTCACTCTTAAAGTATAATTCGTAACCTAACTCACCTGTATATCCAGTTCGAGAAACGATATACTCAACACCATTTTTTGTGATATTCGTAAAATGGTAATACTCCAAGCTGACAGGTTGCTCAAAAAACATTTCAACAACCTTTTGGGAAAATGGTCCTTGAATAGCCAGTAAAGAATAGTCATCACTAAGATTAGTGAGTTCTACGCTTTCCTGATTATTTTTTTCTAGCCACTCAA
The DNA here is from genome assembly GCA_903915485.1 of uncultured Ignavibacteriales bacterium. Lineage (GTDB taxonomy): Bacteria > Bacteroidota > Ignavibacteria > Ignavibacteriales > Ignavibacteriaceae > CAIYTF01. Next base: position 2,511 of record CAIWTC010000547.1, read on the forward strand.
AATCCTTAGTGATATTAGAAGCGTTTACAACAAGCAGATATTCAGTTTCGGATATACAATAGACAAGTAAATCATCAACAATACCACCGTCTTCAAAACAAAAGGCAGAGTATTGTACTCTGCCCTTAAATAATTTTGAAGCATCATTAACAGTTACTTTTTGAACAAACTGCAATGCATTTGCACCTTTTACAAAGATTTGGCCCATGTGGCTGACATCGAAAACACCGACTGATGACCTGACGATTTTATGTTCGCTTATTATCGAACTATACGAAATCGGCATTTCATATCCAGCAAATTCAACAATCTTTGCGTTTAAGGCTTTGTGCACTGAATAAAATTTTGTTCTCTTTACCATAATGATACCGTCTACAATATTAGAATTTATTGACTTATTTTTTTAGAATCACTTAAAAATTTCTCTAAACCAAGATCGGTTAAAGGATGATTAAATAATTTATCAATTACGCTGAAAGGCATTGTACAAACATCAGCACCAATCATGCATGCATCAACAAAATGAAGAGGATGACGAATACTTGCAACTAAAACTTCTGTTGAGAAATCATAATTTCTGTAAATCTGTACGATCTGTGAAATAAGGTCCATACCATTCATGCTAATATCATCTAAACGGCCAACGAAAGGGCTTATATAGCTAGCGCCTGCTTTTGCAGCAAGTACTGCTTGTGAAGCAGAAAAGCAAAGTGTAACATTTGTTTTAATTCCTTCTTCTGAAAAAGTTTTGACTGCTTTCAGTCCTTCTTTTATCAACGGAACCTTGACAACTATATTGCTATGTATTTTGGCTAATTCTCTGCCTTCTTTAAGGATTCCTTCATAATCTGTTGAAATAACTTCAGCACTGATAGGACCGTCAACCGATTCAACAATCTGTTGAAGTAATTGTTTGAAGCTAACGCCGCTTTCCTTTGAAACCAAAGAAGGGTTTGTTGTTACGCCATCAAGAAGACCTAAAGCAGCTGCTTCACGAATCTCTTTTAAGTTTGCAGTGTCAATAAATATTTTCATTTCTACCTCGATATATTTTTTATTAGTTATTTATTAAAGTCATCTACAATCTCTTCGCGATTGTTTCTGTATAGTAATTTAAATTTTTCATACGGTAAAGTTTCATCGATTTCCAATTTAACAAACAAACCATATTTCCATTTATACTGGAATATTTTATTGAAAAATCCTGCTGTTAGAATCGAAGCAACTTCTGGACGGCATTGGAAGACTATTCTACGAGACTGTTTTGTTAAACTGTAGCGTTTAAAAGTTTCTTCAATATCGTAGATGATATGCGCCTTCTTTACCAATAAACCGGAACCATCACATGACGGACATACTTCGGTTAGCGCCTGCATTATATTCTGTCTAATTCTTTGACGGGTAATTTCTACGATACCAAAATCAGACATTGGAAGCACAGATACTTTTGCTCTGTCTCTTCTAAATTCTTTTTTCAGTTCATCATAGACTTTCTTACGGTTTCTATCGTCTTCCAAATCTATAAAATCAATTACGATAAGTCCGCCGATATCGCGCAGACGAAGCTGACGGGAAATTTCTCGTGCTGCTTCTAAATCTGTCCGCAAGGAATTCATTTCTTGTTCTTTATTAGCAGCGTATTTACCGCTGTTAACATCTATTACTACCATTGCTTCGGTATGCTCAATAATGAGGTAACCGCCGCTTTTCATACTAACTTTTCTGACAAACAAACTTCTTATTTGATCATCAATGTGGAAGGCTTCGAAAATTGGTTTATTGAATTTGTAAAATTCTACTTTAGATGCCCATTCCGGATGAACAGAAAGAATATACTCTTCAACTTGTTTGTAAAGTTTTTTTGAATCAATTCTTACTCTTGCAACATCAGAGTTAAATAAATCCCTGATAACGCTGATAGTAGTTGATAAATCTTGATAAACAAGCTTCGGTGGTTCTTCTTCCTTTGCTGCTCTTACTAAAGTTTCCCATTGTTTTTTTAGATACTTTAAGTCTTCAGCGAGCAATTCTTCAGGCTGATTTTTCGCGACAGTTCTTATTATCAGTCCGCAATCCTTAGGCAGAATTGAGCGGGCTATCGAACGAAGTCTTTTGCGTTCTTTATATTCCTGAATTTTTTTGGATACTCCGATTTTACCGTCGAAAGGCAGCAGTACGCAAAATCTTCCGGGGATTGAAATCGAAGAACTTACTCTCACACCTTTGTTATTCACAGGTTCTTTAGTGATTTGAATAAGTATGTTTTGTCCCTTTTGTAAGCGAGGAACACCGTTAATCAATTCAACAGCATTAACCTTAAACTCATTAACAACAGACGCAAATTCAGAAGGCATCCGTGAGTCCGGATCGTCGTCTTCATCATCGTCATCAAGAACTGATTGAAGTTCTTTTGTTTTTTGCCCGATATCTGAAAAATGGAGAAAAGCATCATGCTTCATCCCAATATCAATAAAGGCTGCTTTAATTCCGGGTAATACCCGTGCAACCTTACCCAAATAAACATCCCCAACCATGCGCCGATTTTCAGGGTAGTCGACAAAAAAGTCGGCTAAATTCCCATCTTCGGTGATAGCCACCCGAGTTTGCTCGGATGAGGAATTTATTATTATTTCTTTTAACATATTTTTATAAACTCTTTTGATTAATTACATCACGAAACGAAACGCTGACATTAATGTCTGTTTCGATTCTAAATTCTTCTGTAGAGCAATCTTTCAACCCAATATCCTTAACACAATTTAAGGTTATGCTAATAAAAACATAACCTTAAACATGTTATCTCATATTTTTAGGAACACAATACGAAATTAATTCGTTTTATTTTGTCCCTGATTCTCTGCCAGAATAATATCTTTTCTGCTGAGACTCATTTTTCCGTTTGCTTCAATCTTAAGGAGTTTAACTTTCATCCAGTCGCCTTCTTTACAGATATCGGTAACTTTTTGAACTCTCTTAACATCCATTTCGGAAATGTGCAGCAAACCAGATTTACCAGGTGCAATTTCAACGACTGCTCCGAAGTCTAATAACTTCGTAACTTCGCCGTCATAAATAGCGCCTATCTCTAATTGCTTAGTCATCTTTTCGATGTAGTCTCTACAGCGGCTTGCACTGTCAAAATTAGGTGATGATACTTGTACCATACCATTATCTTGAACTGCAATTTCAACGCCGAATGTTCTCTGAATTTTCTGAATTGTCTTGCCGCCTGAACCAATCAATCCGCCAATCTGCTCTGGTTCAATTTGAACTGTGAGCATTCTTGGGGCGTACTTGGACAAGTCTTCTCTTGGAGTGCTGATAGCTTCGTTCATTACTCCTAAAATATGTAAGCGGCCTTGCTTTGCCTGAAGCAGAGCTTTTTCAAAAATTTCAAACGAAATTCCGCGGATTTTAATATCCATTTGGAAACCGGTAATACCTTCAGTTGTTCCGGCAACCTTGAAATCCATATCACCAAGATGATCTTCATTTCCAAGAATATCTGTAAGAATGGAAAATCTATCACCTTCTTTGATGAGTCCCATAGCAATACCTGCAACAGGTTTTGATATCGGAACGCCACCGTCCATCATTGCTAGTGTGCCAGCGCATACTGTAGCCATTGATGAAGAGCCGTTTGATTCAAGGATATCACTAATAATTCTTAATGAATAAGGAAAGTCTGCTTCAGCAGGGAGGATGCCTTTCAAAGAACGCTCAGCTAAATTACCATGACCAATTTCGCGTCGTCCGACGCCGGTCATTCTGCCAACTTCACCAACGCTGAACGGTGGGAAATTGTAATTAAGCATAAATCGTTTTGTGTATTGCTCCATCAAACCATCAATTATCTGCTCGTCATTTTTAGAACCCAAAGTAAGACTTGCTAAACTTTGAGTTTCTCCGCGAGTAAATAATGCAGAACCGTGAACTCTTGGTAAATTCCCAAGGTCAATTGTTATCGGGCGAACCTGCTCTGTATTTCTTCCGTCTAAACGGATACCTACACTTAAGATTCTTTCGCGCATTAAATCTTTCTCCATATCATGAAGAATGCTTCCAATAACTTTTTCCTGTTCAGGATATTTTTCTTTGAGTGTTTCCTTAACGAGATTACTCAACTCTTTATTTTGTGCACTGCGGTCATCTTTTGTAAGTACAGATGAAACTATTGCACTGAATTTTTCTAAAGCGATTGCTTCAACATCAGCCTTCAAATCTGAAGGGATGACCTTTTCTACAACTACTCTTTTAGCTTTTCCGCAAGCAGCCACTAATTCATTTTGGAGCTGAACAATTTTTTTGATTTCTTCATGAGCAAATTTAAGAGCTTCTAAAAGCACTTCTTCGCCCAATTCTTTAGATTCGCCTTCAACCATCATTATTGAGTCTTCGGTTCCGGCTACTACCAATTCTAAATCACTAAGCAGGTTTTGTTGATGTGTTGGGTTTACAATAAACACACCTTCAACTCTGCCGACGCGAACTTCAGCAATCGGTCCCAAGAAAGGGATATCCGATATAGCCAGTGCTGCAGAAGCACCGACAGCACCCCAAACATCTGCATCATTTTCTCCGTCAAAAGAAAAAACATTTGCAACTATTTGAGTTTCGTTTCTAAAACCATCAGAAAATAAAGGACGAATAGGACGGTCAATTAACCGGGCACTAAGGATCTCCTTCTCTGAAGGTCTACCTTCGCGTTTAATAAATCCACCAGGGAATTTTCCTGCAGCAGATGTGCGTTCTCTATACTCTACAGAAAGAGGGAAAAAATCAATGTCCTCTCTTGCTTCCTGAGATGATACGGCAGTAACAAGAATCATTGTTTCCCCGTATGTTACCATCACTGCGCCGCCTGCTTGTCTGGCATATTTACCCGTTTCGAGCGTAAGTTTTTTTCCGCCGAACTCGATTTCTTTTCTAACCACCATTTCTATTCCTTAACCTTCTTCTTATTTTCTTATATTCAATTCTTTGATAATTACACGGTATCTACTAATGTCGTTCTTAATGAGATAGTCTAATAATCTTCTTCTTTTTCCTACCATCATCATAAGACCGCGTCTTGAATGATGATCTTTTTTGTGCTCAGAAAAATGTGCTGTAAGCTCATTAATTCTGCCGGTAAGAATTGCGATTTGGACTTCAGAAAGTCCACTGTCTGTTTCGTTTTTTCCGAATTTTTTTATTATTTCGGATTTTTCTTGATTTGTCATATGTGTTCTCCATATTTATACAATATTGCCTCAGAATCTACCAAAGCAAATTAATTAATCTTTAAATATACTAAACCTTTTCCGATTTTCTATAACGGATTTTGCTTGTTTTATGTCTTTGTTTATCTGCGAAATCAGGTCGTCAACTGATGCGAATTTAAGCTCATTTCGCAGCTTTTCAATGATTTGAATTTTTAGCTCTTCCCCATAAATGTCCCGTGAAAAATTAAAGATGTGAACTTCATGAAAGACTACCTTGGAGTTATCAAATGTTGGCCGAAGTCCGCTATTTAGTACCCCGGCATATTCAACTCCATTTACTTCTGCAGTCACTGCATAAACACCTTTTGAAGGCAGCAGTTTTGAATTGCTCTTTATCTCAAGGTTAGCAGTGGGGAAACCTAATTGTGTTCCTCTGGACACCCCATGAATAACTTTTCCCTGCATTGTGTAATTATGATTGAGTAAAATATTCCCTCGACTGACATCACCGGACTTTACAAGTTCCCTTATTCTTGAGCTGCTCACTTTTTCTTCATCTAAGACTACGGGTTGAATCTTAAAGCATTCCAATTTATTAGCTGCGCAAAAACCGCGAATTGTCTCTTCACCGCCATCCCTGCCTTTGCCGAATCGATGGTCGAAACCAACCACAATTTCGTCAAAACCAATTTTCTCATAAAGAACTTTAGTCAAGAATTCGTTAGAGTCCAGTTGAGCCATTTTTTCATCAAACTTTAGAACAACAAAACTATCCACTCCGAATTTCTCAAACAGAAACATCTTCTCTTCATAAGTTGTAAGTTCTTCAAAAACATAATTAGGATTCAGAACTTTTCTTGGGTGAGGTTCAAACGAAACAACTGTAACATCTAAATTATTCTTAGATGCCCGCTCTTTCATAAACCTTATAATTTCCTGATGCCCAAGATGAACACCGTCAAATGAGCCTAAAGTGATTATCCGGTTTTTCTTTGGTGAGATATTATCGATGTTGTCAAAAACTATCATGGCAGAAAACTAAATTTAAGATACAGGTGAATCTATTGCTGGGAAATAAGATTTCGTTAACTCATCCGGTGTAAACGCATCATCAACCGAGTAATCTCCAATTTTGGTTCTTCTCAATTCCGTAAGATATGCACCGCATCCCAAAGCCTGTCCAAAGTCGTGAGCTATACTTCTTATATAGACACCCTTTGAACAATCAATTTTAAATTTAACAAATGGTAATGAGATTTCGGTGATTTCAAAATTATGGATAGTAACGATTTTAGGAGCCCGTTCAACTACTTTTCCTTTTCGGGCCAACTTATAAAGTTTTTTTCCTTTATAGTTAACAGCTGAAAACATTGGAGGTACTTGAGATATTTCACCGCTGAACTGATTTACAGTATCGTATATCATTTCATTTGTGACATGACTAAAATCTTTTTCTTCACTCACTTCAGATTCAGCATCCATGGAAGGCGTAGTTTTGCCAAGCATGAAAGACCCGGTGTACTGTTTGCCCTGGTCTTGATAAGTATAAATTTCTTTTGTTTTTTTTGCAGTGCAAACAATCAATAACCCTGTGGCAAGCGGGTCTAATGTACCTGCATGTCCGGCTTTTTTTACTACAGAATTTTTTCGAAGGAAATAAATAACTTTGAACGAAGACCACAATAGCGGTTTATCAATTAGTATTGCATCCCCTACTGTAGAAAAAAGATCTTCAAATTTTGGATTAGATTTGCTTATCATCCGAATGAATTTTTTTTAACAACTCGTCAATTTTTTCAACATAGTCAGCAGTATCATCAAGATAAAATTTAACTTCAGGAGTATATCTGATAGTCAATCTTTGGGCAAGTTCCGAGCGCACAAAAGGGGCTACTTCATTAAGTTTTGCAATGCTTGCAGCCCGTTTTTCCTTTTCGAAAATCGAAATATATACTTTAACAGATTTCAAATCAGGAGATGCTTTTACTTTTGTAATAGTCAAGAACCCAAAAATTGGGTCCTGAAGTTTAAACAAAAGTATAGTGCTAAGTTCCTCTTTAATGAGGCTTTCAATTTTCTCAATTCTATGTGACATTTATTACAATAACCTATTCAAGCTTTTTCTTTGTTTCAATCATACGGTAAGATTCAATAATATCACCAACTTTAATATCGTTGAAGTTATTAATAGACATACCGCATTCATATCCTGCATCTACTTCACGAACATCATCTTTGAATCTCTTCAAGGATGAAAGTTCGCCTTCAAACACAACGATTCCGTCTCTAATCAAGCGTATTTTATTATTACGAATGATTTTACCTTCCTGAACATAACATCCTGCTACAGTGCCCACGCGAGGAACTTTGAATGTTTCTCTTACGGCAATTGTTGAAGTAACTTCTTCACTTATAATTGGTGAGAGCAATCCTTCAAGAGCAGTTTTAACTTCAGTGATTGCGTTGTAGATAATATTGTAAATACGGATATCAACTTTATTAGCTTCAGCAAGTTTTCTTGCGTTAAGATTAGGTCTTACATGGAATCCAATGATGATTGCATTAGATGCATCAGCCAAAAGCACATCGCTTTCAGAAATTGCGCCTACGCCTCTATGGATTACTTTAACAATAACTTCTTCATTTGAAAGTTTCATGAACGCATCAGCTAATGCTTCTACTGAACCATCCACATCACCTTTAACAATGATAGGAAGTTCTTTAACGCCGCCAATAGCGATTTGTCTTGAGATTTCATCAAGCGTCAAATGTTTAACCTGACGGTTATCCTGCTCGCGTTTTAACTGTTGTCTCTTATTAGCTATATCACGGGCTTCGCGTTCTGATTTCATTACGATAAACACATCGCCCGCCTGTGGAGCGCCCTCAAAACCAAGTACTGATACAGGTGTAGAAGGAGTTGCTTCGGCAACTTTATTGTTGCGTTCGTCAAACATTGCACGGACTCTACCAAAATAAACTCCGGCAATAAATGGGTCTCCGACTCTAAGCACACCTTTTTGAACCAGGATAGTAGCGGTAATTCCACGGCCTTTATCTAACTCTGCCTCAATTACAACTCCTCGTGCTTCACGATTAGGGTTTGCTTTTAAGTCAAGCATTTCTGCTTCAAGAAGAATTTTTTCAAGCAGTATATCAACATTCTTTCCGGTCTTTGCAGAAAGTTCTACACATTGATATTTACCGCCCCAGTCTTCGACTAAAATATTTCTATCGCCTAATTGCTGTTTAATTCTCTGAACATTTGCTTCAGGTCTGTCAATTTTGTTAATCGCAACAATGATTGGTACGCTTGCTGCCTGAGCATGGTTAATTGCTTCAATTGTCTGAGGCATCACTGCATCATCAGCAGCAACAACGAGAACAACTATATCCGTTACCTGAGCACCTCTTGCACGCATAGCAGTAAATGCTTCGTGACCCGGTGTATCAAGGAACGCAATATCTTTTCCGTTTGGAAGAGTAACTTTATACGCACCGATATGCTGAGTTATTCCGCCCGACTCACCCGCAACTACAGTTGCAGTACGGATAAAATCCAACAAAGATGTTTTACCATGATCAACATGTCCCATGATTGTTACAACAGGTGACCGTTGCTTCAAACTTTCAACCGGATCCGGCGCATCTTCAATTGCTTCAACAGAATATTCCTTTACAACTTCCATCTCGAAGCCGAATTCATCAGCAACAAGTGTAAGTGTTTCAATATCTAATCTCTGATTAATGGACACCATAAGTCCAAGACTAATACATTTAGAGATGACATCTCCAACTTGTACATTCATCAGATTTGCTAATTCGCTAACTGCGATAAATTCTGTAACTTTTAATTTGTTTGACTCTAAGGCTTTAATTTCTTCCTGTCTTTGAGTCTCTTCTAGCCGTTCCTTCTTTTTCTTTTTACGCTCTTTTGCTCTGTTAGAAGTAGCAGCAACTTCATCCATTCCCAAAATGGTTACACGAATATTTTCATCGATATCCTTTTGGTCAATCTCAGGTTTCTTTGTTTTAGCTTTTTTCTTAATGAGCAATAGTTCTTCAGCGCTTAGAACATCAGGCTTTTTCTTAATTTTTGTTTTTTTCTTTTTCTTCTTCTTTTTGTCTGCTTCAGATTCAACTGTTTCGAGTGGTTTTCTTGCGGCAACATCAGGAGATTCTGCTGAGGTGCCGGGTCTCTGCTCTTTGTTGACCTTAGGTTTTCTGTCGTTTATATTCCCAAGAATCTTTAAACCCATTTGCTTTCTTTGAGGTTCAGCAGGAACTTCTTTTTGAACAGCCTTTTCAGCAACTTCAGAAACAATCGGAGCTTCAACTTCTTCAACAACATCTATAACTGCTGACTCTATGGTAGTTTCAACAACTTCTGATTGAGTCGCTACTTGACTTTCTGCAGATGGTGTTTCCGAATCAATCGCTTCAGCAACTTGTTCGCCTGATGTAGAGACAACCTCTTCAACCGCTTGTATATCGCTTTCAGGCGCAGCTTCAATGTTTTCAGCGACAGGGACTTCTGCAGCTTGAGGCTCATCTGTCGAAGAACCTTTTTTAGATTTTAGCTTTTTATCATCTTTAGAAGATTTATCATCCTTAGGCGCGCGTGAAGTGCTTACAATAGCCTTATATTCTTCGACTTTTGTTTGATGCTTCTTCGCAGTCTCCATCTGTTTTTTGTAGTGAACTTCAATATCCACCATCATTTCAGGAGTAACAATAGAATTAAAAGTTTTAACTGTATCGTAGCCCTTCTTTGAAAGATAGGCAATGATATCATCGCTCGAAACATTTATCGAGGTTGCAACCATCGACACTCGTAATTTTTTTTCTTTAGGTTCAGACATATTTATATTTTCTTAAAGCCTTATTCTTCTTCTAATTCAGATTGAATCAATGTAAGAACTCTGTCGATTTCTTCGGCTGAGAATCCTTCAATTTCACTTAATTTTTCTTTACCGGCACGCAAAACGTCGAGTGCCGTATCGAACCTGCTGTTGATAAGCAAATTATATGTTTCATCACCAAGTTCACTTCTAAGGTCAATCAACTCAATATCGTCTTCATACTCTTCAACTGTTTTACCCTCACGGATAAATTCAATTTCATATCCCGTAAGTTTTGAAGCTAATGAAATATTGACTCCGCCTCTACCAACAATCAAAGCTGCCTGATCGTTATCTGCATGAACTGTTGCTTTTTTGTTTTCAACATCCACTTCTACTTTTTTAATTTTGCCAGGGAGTAATGCTCTCTGGACATAAACCTTAGGATCATCGGAGTATTGAACTACATCAATGTTTTCATTATTTAGTTCACGGACGATTGCAGTTACTCTCACGCCCTTCATTCCGATACATGCACCAACAGGGTCAACTCTTTTATCCTGTGATGAAACAGAAATTTTTGCTCTGTCTCCTGGTCGTCTTGTTATTCCTCTGATTTCAATTATTCCGTCATAAATTTCAGGAACTTCAATTTCAAATAACTTTCTAAGGAATATATCTGATGCGCGGGAAATAATAATTTCAGGCCCTTTGTTTCCTTTGACAACCTCTTTTACGATTGCTCTCAAGGTGTCGCCTTTTTTTGGCTTCTCAGAAGGAATTTGCTCTTCACGAGGTAAAATCAGCTGATTTTTATTGTGGTTAACAAGAATACTTGTTTTATTAATCTGATACACATCTCCGATTACTATCTCGCCAACAAGGTGATGATAATCTTTGAATATAATTTCTTTCTCCAGTTCGCGGATTCTTTGGTTAAGATTCTGCTTTGCAAAAACTACTGCTCTTCTGCCAAATGAACTTAGTTTCAATCTTTCAACATAATCATCGCCTACTTCAAGCTCATCAGTATTTCCTAAGATTTCAACTTGTTCTAAACTGATTTGAGTAACTGGATCTGTGACCTCTTCAACTATTTCACGAGACATGAAAATTTCAATTTCACCTTTGTCTGTATTGAAAACGATCTTATGTTTAGCTTCTTCGCCAAATTGCTTCTTAACTAAAATACCAAATATTTCTTCAATAATTCCTGAGAGGTGATCCTTATCAATACCTTTCTCACGCACCATTTGTGCAAACGATTCAACTAATTCACTACTCATAATAATTCTCCATTATGAAAATTTCAATAAAACTTTTGATGAAATGATTGAAGAAAAGGCAATTACTTTCTTTTCTTCGTTTACTTTTTTAAAAACTAAATTTTCTTCTTCTATTCCGGATAAAACCAGTTCTTCTTTTTGTTCACAATTGTTCTCATCCTTGTAGACTAATTCAAGTTTGCGATTTATATGCTTGAAGTATTGGTCAAGATACTTTAATTCGCGTTCTGTTCCGGGAGAGGATACATCAAGCCTGAAATTTGTTATGCCGATATCCGTTTCTTCCATCTCTGCAGAGATTAATCTGCTAAGAGCGGCACAGTCGTCAATTGTCAAAACACCTTTTTTATCGACATATAATTCGATTACAGATTGGGGATGCTGACTTACGAAAAGTAAATCAATAAACATAAACCCGTTCTGTTTAGAATGGTTCTCGCAAATGCTTGTTATTAACTCTTTATTCAACTATAAACTTCGAATTTAATTTGAGAATAATCCATATAAATAAAAATCGCCCTTAGAAGGGCGGAAGAAGTATCCAAAAATAATACAAATTTGGGCGATTTCCAAATTTATTCGAATCTAAATTGCTTCTGCCATTTGGATATTTTTCATAAAGTCTTAAATTAGAGATTCAATAATAATTTATTAACAAACTACTTGCACAGACGGGACTGTTAAGATTTTAAGAGTTTTTACAGTCCCTGTCTGATTAATCAATGCTATATGTAATCAGTACTCCTATCGGAAATATGAAAGATATCACCCTCAGGGCACTTGAAGTGCTCAGGGAAGTCGATATTATTTTCTGCGAAGACACACGGGTTACATCAAACTTATTGAAACATTACGAGATTTCGAAAGAATTATCGTCAATAAACTCGAGAAATGAGTCTTTTAAGGCTCAAAAAGTAGTTGATATCTTATTAAGCGGGAGAACAGCCGCATTAGTCTCAGATGCAGGAACCCCAACAATTTCCGACCCTGGAATCAGGCTTGTTTCAGAAGTGATTAAAAATGGGATAACAGTTGTGCCAATTCCGGGCGTATCTGCCCCGATTACTGCGCTCAGCGTGGCAGGTTTACCCACGGACGGTTACATTTTTGAAGGCTTCATCCCTCAAAAAAAAGGCCGTCAGACATTCCTCAAATCATTATTGGAAAATGAGAAGACCGTAATTTTCTTTGAATCCTCTCATCGTATTGAAAAGCTAATTCGTGAATTAAATACATACATTCCCGATAGAAAAATGGCAATTGGTCGGGAGTTAACGAAATTCCATGAAGAAATCATTCGCGGAACTGTCAGCGAAATCGCCGCTCTGCCAAATGGCGTTACACTCAAAGGAGAATTTGTAGTTCTAATTGCACCGCATTGGTGGAAATAAACTTACGGATTCTCGTCATCATATTTAATCAATGAATCAACTTCATACCCGCTAAGTTTTGCTCTTCCCGGCAAAAATGTCAATTCAATTAGAAACGATAACATAACAATCTTCCCTCCCAATTTTTCGATAAGCTCACACGCTGCCCTTGCAGTGCCGCCCGTTGCCAATAAATCATCGTGAAGCAAAACAATATCGCCCGCAGTAATTGCATCTTTATGAATCTCAATTGTATCACTTCCATACTCCAACAGATATGATTCAGAAATTTTCTCTGCAGGAAGTTTTCCGGGTTTACGGATAGGAACAAAACCACAGTCAAGTTTTTCGGCCAATGCACCGCCGAGGATAAATCCTCTTGATTCGATGCCCACAACTTTCGTAACTCCTTTGCCCTTTGCTGCATCATATAACTGTTCCAATGCCAACTTCAAACCTTCAGGATTAAGCAGCAATGTTGTGATATCACGAAACATAATTCCTTTTTTAGGAAAGTCAGCAACTGAACGAATGTATTTTTTCAACTCCGGCATTTTAGCACCTATCTTTAATTGTTAATATTTTATTTTTTAATAAATGACTTGAACTCTTCGAATGAAAAGTAGTTGATAATTTCTGATTGCTGCAGACCGCCTTTCATGGCTATAAACTTTCCGTAATGAACATAGTCAATGTCATTAACCGAATGTGCATCTGCATTGATTGCAAACAAGCATCCTTTATCCAAAGCATAAGGAATCCATCTCCAATCCAAATCCAATCGATGCGGGTTAGCATTGATTTCGATTGCGGTTTTATTTGCTGCACAGGCATCAAGTATTTTTTTCATGTTCAACTTATATCCTTCGCGATGAAGCAGCAATCTCCCTGTCGGATGACCTAAAACATTTGTCCTTGGATTTTCAACCGCTTTAATTATTCTTTTCGTCATGTCGTCTTCTGATAAAGAAAATTGTGAGTGAATGGATGCAACTATAAAATCAAAATTATGGAGGAACTCCTGAGCATAGTCCAAACTGCCGTCAGTTAGAATATCAGACTCTATTCCCTGCAAAACATTCAGGCGGGTGATTACCCTCAACTCTTCAATTTCATTTTTCTGGTCAAGCACTCTTTGCTCGCTTAAACCCTGAGCATAAAAGGCTGACTTACTATGGTCGCATACTGCAAAATAATCAAACCCTTTCGCACTCCCGTCTAAGAGCATCTCCTCAAGTGAATTAACACCATCAGACCAGTTGGTATGGAAATGGAGCATCCCCTTCATAGGAGCATCCAAATTACTTTCCAAAACTCTTAAAGTTTTATCATAATAATATCCGGTTTCTCGTTGTGGAACAGGCACAAACTGGATTTTCATTCTTTGAAATGTCGATACATCATCCTTTTCAAAACATGTAGGCGAATAATTTATTGATTCAAGGTACTCCTTACCCGATACTGACTCAAAGTAAATACGGTTAAAATCCTTTTCATCCACAGCGATAAATAATTCACAAGCAATTTCATAATCGTTAATTATAAATGATATTTCAGTGTTTATAACATTTTTGAAAACTTTAGAAATTTCTTCAAGAGTTTTTTCTCTATCATTTATCAAAATAACAAATTCAATTTTGAGAATCACTTCGCGGATGCGGACTAACTCACCGGAAAGAAGTTGCTTTCGAATCGACGACATTCCTTCTAATGAATGCCGGACTATTTCAGCAAGTGCAGATGCACGATTGAATCGAACGAATTTCGAACTTCTTTCTATCAACTGAATCTGCTCCAATATTTTGGTCTGCATCGCCTGACCGAATCCTTTGTATGAAGACAGCGAACCATTCTCACATGACTTTTTCAATTGATACATGCTGACAATATTATATTCTTTATACAGTGCGGATAATTTCTTTGGTCCCAAGCCTCTAATTTTGAATAACTCAAAAAATGTTTCGGGAATATCTTTTTTCAAATCAGCAAGCATCGTTGATGTTCCGTTATCACGAACTTCATAAATAACTGCCTCTATCCCCTTTCCGATTCCTTTCAACTGACCAATTGAATCAGTGTTTATTAATTCATCTGAGTGCGCATAATCTTTTGATAAAGCAAGCACGGCATTTTTATAGGCGCTTACCTTAAATTTATTCTCCTCATGAAATTCTAACATAGTTACAATTTCCTCAAGATGGTCGCATATCTTGGATACAAAACTCATACGATTTTAATATAACTGCTAATAAGTGAAATAATAAAGCCAACTGCCATCCCAACGCCTAACTGCAAAGCATCGTGCGATTTTAACTTAACTCTTGACCACCACAACATCGGCAGCAAAAGGAATAAATAAAAATAATTACTGTTGATAAGAATTGCAATATCCGCCACAGCAATCGAAAAAAATAATAGGTGCGCGCTGATTTTCCAAAACCTGTTAACAGCATAAACTGCGATACTGCCTGCTGTTGCAGATACCCAAAAACTAAATAACAAAGTATTCTCAAACGAAACAAACAAGTGTGAGAGCAGTCCTGCCAAGGTCAGTAATATTCCAATCAGGAACGGTAAATTTCTTTCAGACCTAATCAATGTATCCTGGTCAGATATTTTCTTCTTCTTAAATAGGTAAATAAAAACAATAATCGGGAATAAAACCAGCATGCAGAAACTAATTAAAGTCAGCAATGTGGAATGAGGGGGAACCGGTTTAGGTGAATAGGCTAAAATAAGATAAGAGGCAAAAAGTGTAAATGGAGGGAGCAAAATTGAAGAGATTATTCTGGCAATCTTATCTTCGGGTTTACTAGTCATTAGAAATTTCCTTGGAAGGAATTCCCTCTAATGCGGCCTCACCTGACTGCAGCAATACTTCCTGATACCTCAGCATTCTTTCTTCAACATGTTCGTATGTAAAATAGTTCATCAAATCTGAGCGGACATAAGATACATTAGGTAACTCTCTTAAATAACCACTATAAAATTTTCTATGCTCAACTACTGCACGCCGTTCACCCTTAACTAAAATTGCTTCTCGAAGATGTTCCAGACATATCTCAATTTTTTTCGTAAAATGAATCGGCCTAATCTCTTCACCATTCAATAAAGATTTTGCAAGCAGGAAAATCCATGGATTACCTATGGCACCTCTTGCAATCATCACAGCATCTGCAGGAGTTTCTTTGAATGCTCTTACTGCATCTTCAGGAGTCATTACACCACCATTCAGCACAATAGGAATCTTGACTACATTTTTAATCTTCTCAATCCAAGTCCAATCAGGATCTCCCTTGTGACCTTGTACTCTGGTTCTGCAGTGAAGAGTTAAAAACTTAACACCCACATCTTCTAATCTTTTAGCAACATCTTCAATAACGATACAGTTTGAGTCCCAACCAATTCTGGTTTTTACGCTCACGGGAATTGAAACACTTTTTACGACTGCTTCCACCATATCCTGAAGTGCACGCGGGTCTTTAAGGAGCGCTGCACCTGCACCATTCCCTACTACATTCTTAACCCAGCATCCGGCATTAATATCTATGACATCAGGTTGAAGTTCTTCAGCAATTTTCGCTGCCTGTATCATTGGCTCCAAGTTTCCGCCATAAATTTGAATACCGACAGGTCTTTCCTTTTCTCTGATTTCAAGTTTCTTGTGGGTTTTTTCAGAACCGCGAATTAATCCTTCAGAATTTACAAACTCTGTAAAAACAAAATCAGCCCCTAACTTCCGGCAAATCAAACGGAAGGAAATATCAGTAACATCCTCCATCGGAGCAAGGAATAATCCCTTTTCAATTTTTATCTTTCCTAATTCAAACAAAATAATATCCTGCCGCTATTTTGTGTTTAAATGTTTTGAAAGAAATATGACACTGAATATGAAAATAAAAAATGTCATTAAGGAACCAGTTAAAAACGGGACATAATATCCTAAGTACTGGAATGTAAATCCGCCCCACAAAGGGCCAAGAACTCTGGCAAGAGCAGAAAGAGATTGATTTACACCTAGCGTAAGTCCTTGCTCGCTTTCAGGAGCAACTTTTGAAACTAAACTTAGCAATACGGGTTGCAAAATACCAGTGCCTAACGACATCATCCCTGCAGTGAGTGCAACTGTAGCAAATCCTACGCCAAAAGGTAGTAGGCCAAGTCCAAGCATCATGAACACAGAACCGATAGTAATCAGACGGACATCTGTAAAATACTTACTTAATCGTCCGATTAATCCTCCTTGAACCATAGCCCCGACTATACCAACAATTCCAAAAATGTATCCATTTTCTTTATTGCTGAAATGATAATGCTCAGTTCCCATTAAAGCGAATGTTCCATAAATATTTGCGACTGAAAAAGTAATG
>CAIWTC010000548.1 GCA_903915485.1 uncultured Ignavibacteriales bacterium
CGCAGTCTTACTACCGCATCATATCTGAGGGACGAAGATGTTTTATTTGCCGACTTCGAGTATCATAAGATAGCAACACCGTATACTCCTTTTTCGCCGCTTGAATTGAGAGTTTCCTCAGTCACAGATAACTTAGTTAGTTTAGCATGGAAAGATACATCGGCACGCGAGGACCAATTCAGAATTGACCGTTCAATTGATGGAGTTAACTGGTACTTTAATTCATACTCTCCGGCAAATTCTACTGCATATACTGATACCATCTACGGTGCGGGAACTTACTATTACCGAATCCGTTCAGAAAACGCTTCCGGAAGTTCAGCATATACTGATTCAGTAAATGTGGTTATTTCTTCCGTTGCTATTGATGAAAATAAAAAACCGAAGAATTATGTACTTGAACAAAATTATCCAAATCCATTTAATCCAAGTACGATGATAAATTATCATATTGCGAAGGATGGATATACTAGACTTGATGTCTACAATGTTGTAGGCAGTAAAGTTGCCTCACTTGTTGACGGAATAAAATCAGCGGGAAGTTACAGCGTTCAGTTTAGTGGAAGCGAGGTGCCAAGCGGACTGTATTTTTATAAATTGGAATCGGGCGGTTATAGTTTTACAAAGAAAATGCTTATAATAAAATAATAATTTTTTAAAAGGATTAACAAACTCAGGTTCAAGGAAATGAAGTCTTTATCTATTTTTATTATAATATTTTTATTGAATATTTCTATCAGTGCGGCAGCTAAATCATCTTCTCCCGTAGAAGCATTCACTGAGATTATTTTAAACGAATTAAAATTATATCCGGAAATGCAGATACAGGATTTGTACAAACTTGGATATCAAGCCTCATACGGAAGCTACCACGAAGCTTTCGATTCAGTGATGGCAAGAGAATGGCTCGACAAGGAATGGGATGAAACCCCCGCTTCGACTGATTTGCCTGTAGTCGAACAGATAAACTTTTCCGGAAATTTGGTTCGCGTGAACATCGCGGCATATAAACGGGAAGGCGGAGCAAAGGAAACGCTTCTTAAGGCATTTATTAATACTGCGGAAAAATTCACTGGCTCACAGGCAACTCTTATAAAATATTGGGAAGAGTTAACTGAATTGAGTTCAAAAGGAATTGTAAAATTCGAAGAAGAAGAACTCTCGCAATACTTTAAGGTTAAGTTGAATGAAAAATTGCCTGCAGTGCATCACAGTAGTGTTTATATGGATTTATACAAACCCGCGTACAGGGTTGTTATAAAAGATTACATAAAGTAAAGTATATATTAATAGTAGTTATATATTAAATAAGATGAATAAGCCCTCAATAATAAAATTGGTGATGTTGTTACTTAGTACGACGGTTGTATTTGCTCAGCTAAATCCTAAACTTCCCCCTGGCTCTAATTTTGATTTAAGTGCATGGAAACTGCAGACTCTCGATACTACCGATTTAAGCTTTGTGGAAATTGCCGCGTCACAACTAACATCCGGACATAAAAATAATTACTTCTACACCGATTCGGTGGACGGTTCAATGGTTTTCAGAGTTCCAAGCAATGCGGGAACAACAAGCGGCAGCACATACCCCAGGGTTGAATTAAGACACACTAACAGCGGTGCTAACTGGGCCTTATCCAGTTCTACTCTGCATTATCTGACTGCAGAGTTGAAAGTTGTTAATGTTGCACCGGCAAAACCTCAAATGGTAATCGGACAGATACATGGCAGCGAAACGAATTCAGAATTGCTTAAGATAAGGTGGACCGGCATTCTTCCAGGTAAATGCTATGTTGAGGCGCGATATCAAACCAATGACTCAGTTGGTTCTGAGTACGGAGCAGTTCTTGCGAGTGGTCTTTCCCTTGGGGATTTAATTTCATATACCATTACGATGAAGAGCGGTACAATTAATTGCACTATTAACGGCAACTCTGCTTCGCAGACTTATACTGCATACTACTACGGTACTACCGACAGATATTATTTTAAGGCGGGAGACTATTTGCAATATAATGTTCCCGACCCCATCATTTATGGACAATCACAGTTTTATAAATTATCGCTGATTGCGGCACCTACATTAAATGATGAACAATACTCCTCTAGTACTCCAAGTGAAATTAAATATAAACTTGAGCAGAACTATCCAAATCCATTCAA
>CAIWTC010000549.1 GCA_903915485.1 uncultured Ignavibacteriales bacterium
CACCCCGATGAATCAGGGTGTTAGTGAAAAGGATTATTTATTCCTCAAACTTTAATTGGTAGTGCCTGTATTTATTACGCACCTACAAAATTTCACAACCCCTTATACTCAAACCAATCAAAGTCAGCAACATTACTGCTCGGCACACCGTTACTGCTTGCATACATCCCGATATACGCACCGATGAATCCGCCGGCGAGGGTTCTGCTCAAAATTCTGCCGTCTTCTTTTTCTTTAAGTATTGTCCAGTTTTTGTCATCGGTTGAATAGGAGAAACCGTAGTCCTGCCCTTTGGCCCCAACGATGATATAAAATGTTTTTGAGCTGAGCGGATTTTCGGCGAGAATTGTTTCTATTCCTTTTTCTCTTCTTGTAAGTCTTATAACAGGTTTTCCGCCTGATAACAATTTCTCTACCCTGAACTGATAATCATTATTTTGAAGCAGTACTATTCCCGCACTTTCGTTTTCATTTTTTGGTTCAAAATCAATTGCGGCATATGCCATAAAATTTATATGATGCTGTCTTCTTCCAACAAAACTCGGATTCTCCCATTTTGTTATTGATTCAGGCATAAGTTTCAACCGCATAAATCCGGGTCGTTCTGTTAAACTGTAAAAGTTTGCTCTCGGTGTTCTGAGGAAGTTCCATTGATATCCGAGTTTGTCTGAATTAAAATCATCTATAATAGAAACTACTGCAGCCCTAAACTCGGGTAAATCAGGCACAGCGGTTTCTTCAAGAACTTTTCCGTATCCGGGATTAACAACCGGCCAACCTGATTCCCACTCGACTTTGGCCAGGAATGTTTCTCTACCAAGATTGTAATGAAATCCTCCGTAAGGCCGAGTTGCAAGAAGCACCATCCACCACTCGCCTTTTTGCGTTTCTACTAAATCAGCGTGACCTGTGCATTGTATCGGATAATCATTACCAAGCATACGGTGAGTCAGTATTGGATTTTTTCTGTTACCCTCATAAGGTCCGCGCAGATTTTTACTTTTGAAAATTGTTACCGCGTGATTCTCTCCTGTGCCGCCCTCTGCAATCATCAGATAGTACCACCCCTTGTATTTATAAACATGCGGTGATTCTGCATTATTCGCACCATGCAGCGCGCCTTCTTCTAAAATTGTTGTTCTCTCGCCGGTTAGTTTCATCGCTGTTAAATCAATTTCCTGTAACCATATATTTCTGAACTTGGAATCTTTCGGCACTGATTCAGGTCTTACATTTCCTGTATAATATGCTTTACCGTCATCATCAAAAAACAGCGAAGGGTCAATACCCGGGGCATCCTTTATCCAATATGGTTCAGACCATGGTCCCGCAGGATTCTTTGCAGTAACAATAAAGTTTCCGCCTTTGCCAACTAATGTATTTATCACATAAAACATTCCGTCATGATATCTTATAGTTGGTGCATAAACTCCGCCCGAGGGCCTGATTGAATCCAACTCCAACTGCGAGGGTCTGTCCAAAACATGACCTATCTGCTCCCAATGCACAAGGTCTTTGCTATGAAAGATAGGTATGCCGGGATAGAACTCAAACGAAGAATTAATCAGATAGTAATCCTCGCCAACCCTGCATATAGAGGGGTCAGGATAGAATCCAGGAAGGATAGGATTGTGAAATGTTTTGGATTGGGCGTTTGCATCAGGGAAGAGCAAACATAATAAAACAAGCAGTAGAAATTTATATTCGCGAAAAACTTGCACAGACCGCATCCTTTCTCATTGAGAATTAAGTTATCGTTATTGAATAATATCAGTAATTACTTAACTCAAAATATAGCTTATCACTCATATATTATAATTCATTTTGTAAACCCGTGAGAAATAATTATTTCAACAAAAAAACCTAATCCTTCAAGACATAGTCAATCAGGATTAGGTTCAACATAAATTTGTATAAAGTATACTATTGAATTATTATTTACTGAGCCCTTACGACACGAAAACCATAAAATGCGGTTTTTGTATCGGGGAGGGATTGGCTCCTATATCCCGGCAAATCATTTGGTTGACCGTCATTCCAAGAGCCTCCCCGCATTACACGGTGAGAACCGCTCAAAGGCCCCACGGGGTTTGTTTGGGCACTACTCGGATAAGGCTCTAACCAATCCGAGCACCACTCCCATAAGTTCCCGCTCATATCATAGACCCCAAGTTCATTAGCCATTTTTGTGCCTACCACATGGGACGAATTAAGTGAGTTGTTTTTGCACCAGGAAACACTGCCTTCAATGTCGCTTCCGCTGTATATATGTCCTGACCCTCTGTTTCCGCCTTTCGCAGCAAACTCCCATTCAGCCTCCGTAGGTAATCGATAGCCTTTAGCAGTGAAATCACATACAACTGTTCCTGAAATCCAAAGACTTGGATTTGTTTCGCCTCCAATATTATAACAAGGGGTTCTGCCTTCTTTAATACTTAGTTTGTTGCAATAAGTTACACAATCCAGCCAATTTACTTCTTCTACCGGACCGTTATCGCCAATTGCAGTAAAAAAGCTAGGGTTACTTCCTACCCCCATAATGGCTTTCCATTGCCCCTGCGTAACCTCAGTTTTTCCAATATAATAATTGCTTAATGTAACTACATGCAAAGGTGTACCATAAATTTGGTCACCCATAACAAAAGTGCTTCCTTGTACAAGAGCATATGTGCCCGAAACTGGAGTTGTATCAGCAACAACATTCGCAAAATACATTCTCGAAATATCAGACAATTTTACCGAATCTGTTCCGCCTGAAATTCTGTCCAACTTTAGATAAGTTGTCTGACCGAACATCATCATAGTCAATAGCATTAAAATCAAACATGATAATTTTTTCATTTCATAAATCCTTTTTATTAATTAATTCTTTGCTTTCTTTATTAAATCAATTTGTGATGGCGAGACGCAACCCGACAGCATTGCCAAAGAAGGCCGGATAACCATAGTTGGTCCGAAGGGTAGGGCGACAGGACATAAGGGTATTAGTCCATGAGCCCCCGCGAAGAATATGGAAAGATCCGCTTAATGGTCCCGTGGGATTTGTTTGTGAAACACTCGAATAACTGCCATAATAGTCCCAGCACCATTCTGTTATATTTCCGCTCATGTCAAATAAACCAAGTTCATTTGCTTTCTTTGCGCCTACCACATGCGTTGTACTACCTGAGTTATCGTTGTACCAAGCTACATTGTAAACTGTATCGCTGCCGCTGTAAATGTATCCCAGGCTATAACTCCCACCCCTTGAGGCATACTCCCACTCGGCTTCTGTCGGGAGTCTGTATCCTTTGACTGTAAAGTCGCATATTATAGTTCCGCTTGTCCAATCGCTTGGATTGGTATTTCCACTTATATTATAACAAGGAGTTTTCCCCTCACTCACGCTAAGTTTATTGCAATAACCTATGCAACTATACCAATTCACACCCTCTAGGGGGGCATTATCACCTACGCTAGTAAAAGCACTCGGATTAGTTCCCATTACCGCTTTCCACTGCCCTTGAGTTACTTCTGTTTTACTTATACAATAACTGCTTAGAGTTACCATATGTAGTGGTAGCTCATCTGAAAATCCATCGGGGCTACCCATTGTGAAGGATCCTCCCTGAACTTTTATAAACCCCGCGGGTATTGTTGTATCAGACACACTATTTATAAAATACATTTGCGAAATATCAGCTAATTTTATTGAATCAACGCCTCCGGACTTTTTTTCTATCCTTATATATGTCGCTTGAGAATATATCACTATAGATAAAAGCATTACTATTAAACAAGATATTATTTTCATATTAATAATTCCTTACTTCAAGAAAATCATTTTTTTTGTAAGCTCCGAACTATTAAACTGCACCTGATAAAAGTACACTCCGCTTGCAACCGTATGTCCGTCAACATTCCTGCTGTCCCAGACAATATTATGCTCGCCCGCTTCCTGTATACCTGAAAGCAGGTCTTTAACAAGTTTACCGTTTGAATCAAAGACTCTTACCTTAGCAAGTCCTCTTTCGGGAAGCCGGTAAGAAATATTTGTTGTGGGGTTAAATGGATTCGGATAATTCTGATGAAGTGCAAATGATTTCAACAAAGCGTTGGCTTTGGTAATTTCATCTCCTGTCATCGTGACTGAACCGACAAATGTAATTTGTGCTATGTTAGAGACCAAATACTTTTTCAAGGTACCGCCGGTTTCAAAAACCATTGTGTCTGTTTGCGCGTATGTGCCCCCGCTAACAGCGAGGATTAGCAGCAATAAAAAATAAGTTCGCTTCATGCGGAACCTCCTTTATATACGGTTGTGAATATCAGAATAAGCACAGCCTATTCTGTGTTTTTAAGTTCACATCCTCACATCTAAAGGTTTTTCTAAGTTATTTCTAAAACAAGGACCGGGACTAATTCTAATCGCCGCATATATACAACTGATACTGATTTGGCCGACTTATTCTGAAAGCGATATGTTAACTGCCGGAAAATATTTCATAAAATTATAAGAAGATATTTTTCTCTTGTTAACAATAAAACTTCTCCTGATTAATAAGGAACGCTGTCCGCTTGGCAGAAGCATTCCCGTTGTGACTTCATTATAATATATATTTATTTTGTTTCCTAATTAATTTTTGTGCTGCTTATCACAGCCATTGTACTTCACCCTTTAATCAAACCTTTATACTGCCTCTTCCCAAAATATTCAAATACAAAATTTGGAATTACTCTTGCAAAGTCAACAAGCAATTTCATCACTAACGGAAAAGCAATATAGCGTTTCTCTTTGCGTAATCCTTCAGCAATTATGTCCGCAGCCTTTTCAACACTCATCAGGAAAGGCATCTCGAAGTTGTTCTTATCGGTCATTGGGGTTTTTACAAATCCCGGGCGGATAGTAATTACCTTTACATTGAATGCGCTCAGTTCTATACACGCACTTTCAAGCAGTAGCGTAACTGCCGCTTTAGAAGCGCAATAAACACCGCTTTGTGCAAAGCCGCGTGTATCTGCCAGACTCGATACTCCCGCAATAATTCCCTCCCCTTGGTTCTTAAAAATCGGAGCCAATTCCGCCAGACAATTTATGACGCCAAGGATGTTTATGTTAATTGTCTCTTCTGCTTTGTTAATATCAAACTCTGTAAATTTATTCAGCGAGCTGACACCCGAATTAATGATGGCAAGATGAAGTACTCCAAACTTTTCTTTAACTTCTGAAATTACATTTTTCACTCCCTCTTTATTTGAAACATCGCATTTATATATAGATATTTTCGCAGATTTAGCTTCCAGCGAACCTGCAATTTCCTCAAGTTTATCTTTTCTGCGGGCAAGAAGAATCAAATTACACTCATTCGCCGAAAATTTCCGCGCAAGTGCCTCGCCTATTCCGCTCGATGCACCGATAATTAATATATTTTTGCCATTAAAGTTCATAAATACTCCAAAATTTAAGCATACTAAAAAAATACATTTCCCAATTCCCAAACAATAATTATTTTCATATATCAAAAATAGAAAACATTTACAATAATTATTCCAAATTATAAATATCGCTCTTAACAATGATTAAACCATTTTTTGAGGTTGAAAATAAAATCGTCAACCGCGACATACTTGAAGTTCCTTTCTGCTGCGACTTGGACAAGTGCAAAGGCGCCTGCTGTACTATTGAAAGCGACTACGGTGCACCGCTGCTTCCCGAGGAAATAGCACTAATGGAGAAGTCATTACCTCAGGCACTTCAGTATTTGCCGGAGGAACATCGCGCTGATATTCAAGCAAACGGCTTTTATGAAGAAAAAGAAGGCGAACTTGTAACGCGGAGTATCAACAACCGTGCATGCGTACTGGTTTATTTCGAAAACGGAGTTGCAAAGTGCGCTTTGGAGAAAGCTTATTTCGAAAAAAAGGTTAAATTTAGAAAGCCGATTTCCTGTCATTTGTTCCCCATAAGGATTTCAAATGTATTCGGCGAAGTACTTCGCTACGAACAGTTTTCCGAGTGTACTCACGCACTAAAAAAAGGCAAAGAAGTAAACATAACCGTTGCAGAGTTCTGTAAGGATTCTCTTGAACGCAAATACAATAAAAGATGGTATTCTAAACTAATTAAACTAATTCAGAAATGATATGCTCTCGTTAAAACAACAAACATCATTAGAACAAAGACTATCCCCGCAGCAGATTCAGTATCAGAAATTGCTGCAGGAGAACACGCTCGGTTTAGAACAACGCATTAAAAACGAGTTGGAGATTAATCCGTTTCTTGAAATAGAAATGGAAGATTATGTCGAAGAAGAAAGAGCTGCCGAAACTACCGAGTCCGAAGATGAAATCGGCCCGCTTGATTCTGAAAAAGAAGAGACCGAAGAGTTATTAGATCCCGATTCTGAATTTTCCGCCGAAGACTTCATGAACGATGAAGAATACTTCGATGATGTTTCCGCGTATCAAACCACGGAACAACAGCAGCAGCCTTACTCCGCATCAAGAGATTCGCTTAGCGACCATTTGCTAAGCCAGCTTCACCTAATCGACCTTGAGGAAGACCTCGTTCAACTTGGTGAAGAAATCATCGGCAACCTTGATGAAGACGGCTATCTCGACCAGGAACTGCCTGCCATACTAAAAGAACTTGAAATATTCCACGATGTCATTATCCCCCTGGAAAAAGCCGAAGCACTTCTTAAAAGGATGCAGACCTTTGACCCAATCGGTATCGCGGCACGAACACTGCAAGAGTGCTTGCTGATTCAAATCCACAACATGCATCTTGATGAATACTATTCATTCCTCGCAGAAAAACTGCTCACTTCATATTTCGAAGACTTTTCGCACAAGCGATATGATGCACTGATGCAGAAGATGAATCTGACTGAAGATACATTAAGAAAAATGCTTCATCTTATTCAAACACTCAACCCAAAACCGGGTGAAGGAAATATTGATTTAGACCAACTGAATCAAATCACTCCTGATTTTATTGTTGAACGCGACGGTGACGAATTTAAAATTATACTAAATGACAAAAGTCTTCCTACACTCTCAATTAACCGTACTTACCTCGAACTGCTTAAAAAAGACAAGGGCAAAAAGAAACTTAACCCCGTTCAAAAAAGCAGTTACTCTTTCATGAAAGAAAAATTCGAATCAGCTCGCTGGTTCATTGCATGTATTGAACAGAGAAGAAACACCATGATGAAAGTCATGCGCACAATATTTGAAAAACAGTATGAGTTTTTTGAAAAGGGTGCCAAGTATCTTCATCCGATGATATATAAAGATATCGCAGATGAAATCAACATGGATATATCAACTATAAGTAGAGTGGTAAGCGGAAAATTTGTGCAGTCAGTACAAGGAGTTCACGAACTGAAATACTTTTTCAGTGAAGGACTTGCAACAGATTCCGGTGAAGAAATTGCTAACAAACACATTAAAGAATTAATTAAAGAAATGATTGAAGGCGAAGGCAAACGCTCTCCGCTTAGCGATGATAAAATTGCAAGCATGCTTAATAAACAAGGCATCCACATCGCAAGAAGGACTGTTGCCAAGTACCGCGAAGCATTGCGGATACCTGTTGCGCGCCTGCGCAAAACTTTATGATTTTTGTTAATATATTAATAATTATTCTTTTATATTCTTCGTTTGCTGTCGTCCACTCATTGCTCGCAGCATTCGAAGTAAAACGGAAACTGTTGAAGAAGTTTCCATCCTTCATGCCGTTCTACCGGATTTCGTATAATGTGTTTGCGTTGATTCACTTTTATTTTGTTTACGAACTTTCCCCGCGGATTGATATCAAGATATTCGATTTGCAGTTCCCTTATGACTTCCTGATTTATTTCTTTTCCTTACAGTCACTTCTCGCAATCGGATGGACACTGTTCTATTTTGATGGAAAAGAATTCCTCGGCATCAGTCAACTCTTCCGCAGGCATTCAGGCGAATATAACCTTAACAACCTTGATGAAGATTCAGAACTCATTGTTAAAGGTCCCTACCTTTGGTGCAGGCATCCCTTATATTTTTTCTGCATTATGTTTTTAACCTTGCGCCCGTATATGAATCTGGATTATCTTGTTTCATTAATTTGCATTATCACATACTTTTACATCGGTTCAATATATGAAGAAAAAAGAATGCTCAAGAAGTTCGGCGCACACTACGAAGAATACATGAAGCATGTACCAAGATTAGTCCCCGTTTTCTGGGGCAGAAAAAAGTAATTGTAGGGCGAAACTCTGTTTTGCCATTTGTAAATATTAATTAAACAACTCTCAATTAGCAAATAGAATACTATATAAATATGAAACCATATAAATTAGAACACAGCATAAAACTATTCACCGTTACCGCATCGTCTTTCCCCGAGGGGATAGGTGATGCTTATCAGAAACTTCACTCCTTCGACCCCG